>CALZJV010000036.1 GCA_945787595.1 uncultured Desulfobacterales bacterium
CAGCATAGTTAAGGATGCGATGGCGCACATCCGCCGAAATATCGATCACCCGCAGGCCGGGCAAGTCGAGCAGAACTTTCGAAGGGTCGTATTCGACTTGCCAGTCCTGACGGCTGCTTTGATCGGTGAACAATTTGAGAAGCTCCAGTTCACCTGAACGTTTTTGGTGAAATCGACCCAAGTGGTTTAAAAAATTGTCTTTGCATATATCCAGCAGCGATGCCGCACCCGCCTGATAGAGCTTCAGCAGTTTGTCGCCGTTTTGAAGAAATCCGGCGGGGAAAAGGTGCGAATATTGCTGCACTAAACTCAGGGACAGATCCTGAGTGCTTTTATACATTTCAACGCTGGCGGACAGCGATTGCATCTGGAGCCTATTGAATGCCAGTGAGGCCTGCAGGGGCATTTTCATTACGTCTAGACTGTTGAGTACATTGGGGAACAACGTCATCAGGGAATCCGGCATTTTTTTGAATACTCCTTGCTTTTTAAATTGTTTATTTTGGTTGAACTAAATGGTTCCGCATCAACCATCCAGCTAGGGGATTATTTTCATTGGGAGGTAATAAAGAGCAATAAAGATGCCAGGAACCAGCAAAAAATTAGATACTTTAACCTATCGAAATTATAATAAAAAATGAGATATCGGTAAGAGAAACAATCGGGCAGATTCAAATATTTGACAAAAGATGGTAAAAAACTGTATGGATTTTTGGCGGATGATGAGTTTTAGCCGGGCTAAACATTTATAATGGAATTTTAGTTGGCGGAAAACTGCCAGACTGACTCGGCACTATATTTCGCCATCATGATAGACCCCGGCCACTCGATGAACCCAGCGTTTCGTAAAACTAACATTTTATAGAAGGAGGATCACTCATGATTGGTAAAACCATTGAAGAAATAAAGGTAGGAGACACGGCCAGGTTTTCCAAAACGATTTCAGAGTCTGATGTCTATTTATTTGCCGGGGTGACTGGTGACCTCAATCCGGCGCATGTCAATGAGGATTATGCCAAGGATACTTTTTTTAAGACCCGCATCGCTCACGGCATGTTGTCGGCCAGCTTCATATCCACTGTCATCGGCACGATGCTGCCGGGACCCGGAACCATTTACATGCGCCAGGAAGTCAGTTTTCTGGCACCGGTTAAATTCGGGGAAACCGTGACCGCCGTCGTCGAGGTAGCCGAAATCATAGCCGAAAAAAAGAGAGTGCGACTCAAAACTTACTGCGTCAATCAGGACAACTTGGTGCCGCATATATATGAACGCAGAGAAGAGGTGAAGAAGAAATTGAGGCGGGCTTATTTCCGATATTAAGCGCCTATCCCGGCGTCAATGGAATTTTATATTTGCTCATTTTCTTATACAAAAGCGTCCGGTGGATCTCCAGCAATTTAGCGGCCCCGGCCTTATTGTTGTTGGTTTCTTTCAGGGCATAGAGGATGGCCTCTTTTTCCGTCCGGGTCTGCACGTCTTTTAGTGGTGATTGATGATTTTCGGGAAATTGTCTGTGGCTGCGATACACATAAAATGGAAGATTCTGCAGGTGGATGGTATCGCCGTCCAGGGTCGACATAGTTCTTTCAAGTACATTGGACAGTTCCCGGACATTTCCCTGCCACCCATAATTTTTTAAAGCTTTTTCAACCGCACGGTCTATTTTTTTCTCTGTAAGATTTGCCTCCCGGGCAATTTGTTTCAGCAGGTGACGGGCAATGGGTAGAATGTCACTTTTGCGCTCCCGCAGAGGTGGAATGTGCAGCGGAATTACATTCAGACGGTAGAACAGATCTTTGCGAAAGCGATTGTCGGCCAGCATTTCCTCAAGATTACGGTTGGTGGCTGCGATGATGCGAAAATTCGATTGAATAATCTTGGTACCGCCGACCCGTTCAAACTCCCGATCCTCAATCACCCGCAGCAGCTTCGGCTGCATATCAAGGGGCAAATCTCCAACCTCATCCAAAAACACGGTGCCGTGCCGGGCCAATTCGAATTTGCCGGGTTTGCCATTTGGATCTGCGCCGGTAAAGGCACCTTTTTCATACCCAAAAAGCTCTGACTCTAGCAAATCTCTGGGAATGGCCGCACAGTTTATTCTTACGAAGGGATGGACCCTGCGGGGGCCGGCATGATGAAGGGCCTGGGCAAAAAGCTCTTTTCCCGTACCGCTCTCACCTGAAATGAGAACCGGAAATTGGTTGGCGGCGGCCCGTAGAGCTTCTATTTTTAGTGACTTTATCGCCTGGCTGGATCCGATGATGCTTTCGAAGGTGTATCGCGTGGATCGAAGATTGATGAGTTCCTCTTCGTACAGCTTCACTTTGGACTCTAAAAGGGAAAGCTCGCTGGCGAGCTTTCTAACATCCCTGACATCTTTAAACATGACTTGTCCGAATACTGCAATAACTCGGCCATCTCGCTTGATTGGTATTCGCTGGACGACCATTTTTTGCCCCATAATTCGATGAGAATGGTTTATCTCAGGCTTGCCGGTTTGGGCAACCTTATGCATACGGGTATTTTCAATAACCTGGGTGCAATGCTTTCCAATCTGTTCCTCAGGATCGAGACCCAGGAACTGGCCGTAAGGTTTGTTAAAGTGGGTGACGTATCCATCTGCATCGGTTACCATGACGCCATTATAAATGCAGTCGAGAATAAGCTCAAACATTTCGATTTGTTGAAGCAAGGTATCTTTCGACACTCTGGGAGCGGGGTTTTTTTTGCCCTTGGGTGCATTACTGGATTTTGCAGCGGGATCACCTCTTTTTCTCATCTGTTATCTCCGTATCAAATTAGCTACATGTATTTATTTTGATACACATTTATTTCTTATAAAACGATAAAGAATTTAAATCAACCCAAAATCAAAAACTACCGATTATTAATTGAAATTATTGTTATTAATTAAAATTCTTAATAGCCCATCTTCATCAGGTGTGGCGACCCGAGGTGAAAAATATGCTGGCATACATTTCGCATCTATACCAGACAAAGCTGCACCTGCCTTGCCATCTTCCAACCCTAAGGTTTGCGGAGAAACCAAAAATGGACATTCAAGAACCCCAAATTACCTATGACGACATATTGGTGCTGACCGACAGCTTGTTTAACTCCGATAGCGTTTGTATCGTCACGGGGGCTGCCAGCGGTATCGGCAGAGCCACAGCAGTGGCGGCAGCAGCCAATAAACTCATGACCGTCGGACTGGATATTGATGAGCCCGGTGGTAAAGAGACCCAGAAAATGGCCCGTGAAATGGGCGGCCAAATGATTTTTATAAAAACGGATTTGTGCGAGGATGCCCAGATGAAATATGCCGTGTCGGAGGCAGCCAAGCTGGGCACCATCCGGTATCTGGCCAATATCGCCGGCATTCAGCATATCGATTCCATCGAAAATTTTCCCATGGAAAAATATGATTTGATGCAACGGCTCATGCTCAGGGCGCCGTTTTACCTGTCCCAATTGTGTATTCCCCACATGAAAGGAAGTGCTGATGGCATCGGGGCGATCGGAAACATGGCCTCTATCCACGCCCATATTTCTACCATCAACAAGCCGGCTTATAACATCGCCAAATTCGGCTTGCGGGCTTTAACGCAGTCCATTGCAGCGGAAGGTGAGGGCAAGGTTCGGTCGTTTTCCATCAGTACCGGCTTTGTTAAAACCGCTCTAGCCTTAAAGCAAATTCCGGGCCAGGCCAAACAGCGGGGAATAGCACCGGAGGAAGTTGTGCGGGATGTCATGATGGGAAACTCCCGCATCAAGGAAATGATGTCTCCTATGGAGGTGGCGAACCTCTTTATTTTTGGTTTTTCACGCCATGCCAAATACCTGATCGCGGGTGATCTTCTTTTTGATGGCGGCATGGTGCAAACATATGCTCAGAATTAGGCTCTTATCTGGCTTGTTCTGACAACATGTTGTCAGAAAATGAAGTTATCAGGTGTCAGCCCAGCCGCTGGCCTGGAAAGTGGCGAGTCAAAGCGAAAAATAAATTTTGGCAATGTAGTTCATATAAGGCAAAAAAAGCGAATATCGAATGTCGAATGCAGAAGGAAGGAAATCTATCGATTTTTATTTATTCAAAAGACAGAGCGCAGCGATCCCATCCTTCGAAATTCTGCTGTTCTGCGGTTCGCTGTTCAGCCAACCGGAGTCTCATATGATCACTGCCGCTGACTTTAAAAACGGCTAGTTTAATCGGAAAAACATTTGGCAATATAGTTTCGTAAAAGGTTCATCCGGCCTTGGAGGTTTTGAATGAATATTGGATCGCTTTTTACGCGTCATGCCCGCTATCGTCCTCACCATTTAGCGGTCGTCTTTGAAGATCAGCATTTAACCTGGAGGGAATATAACTGCGGCATTAATCGTCTGGCGAATGCCCTGCTGGAAATCGGGATTCAAAAAGGGGATAAAGTTGCTACGATATTGCCGAATTGCCTGGAACTTCTTGAAGTCTATTGGGCCGCAGCCAAAATCGGTGTAGTAGTGGTTCCTTTGAGCACGCTGCTTCTCGAGCAGGCCATGAAATCATTGCTTAACGATTCAGACGCGGTATTATTGATCTCCAATGCCGGCTTTGTTGAAAAAATCAATGCGATAAAATCCGAGTTGCCGTCGATTGCCCCTGACCGTTACCTTCTCACCGACACTCCAGATGTTACGGGCTTTCAGGATTATCATGCCTTAAAAGCGGCTGCCACCGATCAGGAGCCTGAAGGCATAGTCATCGACAGGGATGACCCGTTTAACATCATGTACAGTAGCGGAACCACCGGCCTGCCCAAAGGAATTGTTCACACCCATTATATTCGGGCGATGTATGCCGCTACCTTTGCCGCATCTTATCGGATGACACCCGAGAGTATTGTCATGCACGCCGGTGCCATCGTTTTCAATGGGGCCTTTGTGGATCTGATGCCCAGTATTTTCGTCGGGGCAACCTATATCCTGCTGGAGCAGTTCGAGCCGGTTGCATATATCGAAGCCATCGAGCGAGAAAAAGTAACCCATATCATGGTGGTGCCCGCACAGGTTATCGCGTTGTTAAATGCGCCCAATTTTTCTTACGAAGTACTTAAATCTTTAGAGATGATTCTGTCTCTGGGTGCCCCCCTGCATCGCGAGCATAAGGATGAACTCAATAAGCGTTTGCCCGGACGGTTTTATGAGCTGTACGGGTTGACTGAAGGGTTTGTGACCGTCCTTGACAAAAACGATTATACTACCAAGCCCGATTCGGTAGGTGTGCCGCCGCCCTTCAATGAAATGAGAATTTCGGATGAAAACGGAAGCGAGGTGTCCATAGGCGAAGTCGGCGAAATTTGCGGTCGCGGGCCGCTGCTGATGCCCGGTTATTACAAGCGCCCGGATCTAACCGCTGAGGCAGTCAAAGACGGCTGGCTGCATTCCGGCGATATGGGCTATGTGGATGAGGATGGTTTTCTGTATCTGGTGGATCGCAAAAAAGACATGATTATTTCCGGCGGCGTTAACGTGTACCCCAGGGATATTGAGGAAGTTGTCGTGCGGCATCCTGCGGTACAGGAAGCGGCTGTATTTGGCATCCCGCATGATAAATGGGGGGAGACACCGTTGGCAGCTGTTGTTTTGCAGCAGCCCGGCGAGATATCATCGGGGGAACTTCGCGATTGGGTTAACGCGCGGGTCGGCGCCAAGTTCCAGCGGCTTTATGATGTCGTCATCGTGGAGGATTTTCCCCGCAATGTGGCCGGCAAAACGCTAAAGCGGGTAATGCGTGAGTCCTACTGGCAGGAAAAAGGCACCAAACTCTGAAGCGTAGACAGCACGGAGTCGGCAGCCCTGTCTATGAAGTATGTGGGCTGGGTTCGGCAACAAGGAGAAAATGTCGGTATCACCGAGTTTGGGATAAAAAAATCATTAACCTTAAAAAAGGAGGCGAAAGATGAAAAGTAAACAATTTACAATTATTATCGTTGCGATCGCTGTATTGGCGATTGCTTCCATGGCGCAATCAGCGGAGACGATCCGGATCGGCTGGACGGCGGACATGCCCGGTATCGGCGCGACTTTCTATGAGTCCCAGAAAAAAGCGGTTGAACTTTTCATAGAGGAGGCCAATGCCTCCGGCGGCGTCTTAGGGAAAAAGTTGGAGCTGATCATCCGTGATTCCAAGCTTAAGCCCGATGTTGGTGCAAACATGGCCCGGGAATTGATTCTCAAAGAAAAATGTGAGTTTCTTATCGGCCCCACCAGCAGTGGAGTTGCGCTGGCGGTGACCAAAGTGGCTAAAGAGTTCAAAAAAATCGTTTATTTCCACACCTCGAACACTGAAAAACTGACCACGACGGATTTTCAGCCTTATATGTTTCAGGTGGTGCCCAACACCGGGATTGAAGGCCGCGGCATTACCATGTTTCTTTCAAAAAAGCCCTATAAACGCTACAGTTTCATCGGTCCTGATTACGCCTACGCCCATTCGCAATGGGATGCATTCAAGGAGAATCTTGGAAAGCTAAAACCGGATGCAGAAATTCTGGAGGCTGTGTGGACCAAACTCGGCGAGACGAATTATGCACCTTATATCCCCACCCTGATGGCCAAGAAACCGGAGGTCATCTATACCAACCTGTGGGGCGGCGGTCTGAGCAGTTTCATCAAACAGGCCAAACCCTATGGCCTCTTTAAAAATGCCAGCATTACATCACTATTTGACCTGGATATGCTGCGAGCCACCGGTATGGATATGCCCGAGGGACTGCTGGGCTATTCGCGATGTCCGTTCTATGCTGTGCCGACCCTAACCATGCAGGTCTTCGCAGAAAAATACTATAACAAGTACAATGAATGGCCATCCGACTGGGCTGCCATGGCTTACGACGGGTTGATTGTGCTGACCACCGCCATTGAGAAGGCCGGCAGCGCAATGTCCGAGGACGTGGTCAAAGTCCTTGGCGATCTGCGGTTTGCTTCCTTGCGGGGTGCCCGATACATACGGGCCGAAGATCATATGGCCAACGTCGGACTCTATGTGGGCTATACGGGCAAAGATCCGAAATATGAAGGATTTCTTGTCCTGAAGGATGTAGTGGAGGTACCTGCGGAAAGTGTTTGGCTGCCGGTGGCGGAGGTCCAAAAAATGCAACCGAAATAGAGCAGCGCCTGATCGGGATTCGTTCTCCGGGTGTCCGGGGGATGAATCCATTATACCTATGTTGAGCGGTTCAGCCTGCGACGAGCCCTTCGGTCATGAGCTCAGGGTCGAATGACTCAGGGTTGAACGGCTCAGCCGAGTCGGGTTCAACGTTTCGGGTTGAAAAAACCCAGGCAGCTTGTATCAAAGGAAGCATGTCTTAACCGTGAACGCATAATTTGTATGAAAGCGGGTACCTATGGGCATCGAGTTTTACTTATTTATCCTCATAAACGGTCTAAGCCAGGGGATGGTTCTGTTCATTGTCGCATCCGGACTTTCTCTTGTATTCGGGGTTCTCAGGGTCATTAATTTCGCCCATGGATCGTTGTACATGGTCGGCGCCTTTCTGGCTTTTTCTCTCAGCACCCTTTTACCGTCGGGAACCATGTTATCTTTTCTGTTGTTGATGCTCCTGGTTCCGCCGGCAATTGCACTGCTGGGTTTGGCTTTGGAGGTTCCTCTGTTCCGCCGAATTTACGGTAAGGAGCATTTGCTGCAGCTTTTGCTGACCTATGCCGTGCTTTTAATTCTTGACGATGCCTGCCGGTTGATTTGGGGCGGGGCCATCCGCAATGTTGCGCGTCCCGAAATCCTGGCCGGATCAATTGAATTCTTTGGTTTGTTCCTGCCGACGTACAATGCCTTTATTCTGGCGGTAGGACCGATTATTGCCATCGGGTTATGGTTTTTACTCTACCGTACCAGAGCCGGCAATCTTATCCGGGCGGCGGTATCCCATCCGGAAATGGTCGGAGCCTTGGGCGTCAATGTATCCCGGGTAATGACCGCCACTTTCATGCTGGGGTGCTGGTTAGCCGGGCTTGGCGGCGTATTGATGTCCGCCCTGGCGAACATCGATCTGGGAATCGGCATGGAAAAAATCATCGAAAGCTTTGCCGTAGTGGTCATCGGCGGTCTGGGCAGTATCGGCGGGGCGCTGCTGGGTTCTCTTATTTTGGGAGTGGGAGTTGCTTTTATCCAGCTGCCCTTGAGTCGGGCGGCTATTGTTTTCCCATATTTTGCGATGGCCCTTATTCTGATCATTCGACCCTGGGGACTGTTTGGCAAACCTGAACGATAATGGAAAAGACGAGATAGATCTATGGACACCTTGCAACCAGGCTATAAGAACAGGATAATCAGTACAATCGTTGTCGTGTTGCTTTTGATATTGCCCTTTATTCTGGCACAGTTCGGTCAAACCGGAGAATTCTGGACTTGGATAGCCACAGAAATGATCATCATGGCGCTGTTCGCGACCAGCCTTAATCTTATCTTAGGCTTTGGCGGGATGGTCAGCTTCGGGCATGCGGCCTTTTTTGGGGTGGGAGCTTACACGGTGGCGCTGCTGATGAAAAAGGCCGGGGTTTCACTATTTTTAGCCTTGATTGCCGCGCCGTGTGCGGCCGGCATCGCCGCCGCCGTCATCGGATGGTTTTGCGTACGTTTGATCGGGCTCTATTTTGCTATATTAACGCTGGCCTTCGGTCAACTGCTCTATATGGTTGCATTCCAGTGGTACACCTTTACCGGCGGGGATGACGGTATTCACGGTATTCCCAAGCCGGAGTTTTTAGGGCCCATCAATTATTACCTGTTATGCCTGATTATTTTTCTGATCTGCTTTCTGGTAATGCGCATGATAGTCAACTCTTCATTTGGTCTGTCCATACGGCTCACCCGCGAGAACCTCGAAAGAGCGAAATTTATCGGTATCAATGTTCGACGCTACCAGCTGATCAATTTTATTATCGCCGGCATTTTTGCCGGCATGGCGGGTGGGCTTTTCACCGAACTAAACCGATTCGCACAAACGGAATTTTTACATTGGAGCAGATCCGGTGATGCCATTTTTGCCTGTCTCGTAGGGGGGATGTATTCTTTCGTCGGTCCGGCCATCGGCAGTTCGATACTAATTTTTCTGCACATTATTCTGCAACAGATCCATCAGAGCCTGGTCGAGATATGGGCCATTATCCTGGGCGTCATTTTGCTCGGGGTTGTCCTTTTTGCGCCAGAAGGGATGGTGGGTCTTTATTTTAAAATATTCAAGAAATCCGAAACTTGACGTGTGCACCAACCGGTGAATATCGAAATGAAATCTGATATCCTCAAAATAGAGAATCTGGTCAAATCGTTTAACGGCAACAGGGTCATCACCGGCGTATCCTTATCCATTGCGAGAGGGGAATTGAGTGCCATTATCGGGCCCAACGGCGCCGGCAAGACCACTTTTTTTAATTTGATTACCGGCTACCATATTCCCAACAGCGGCCGAATCATCTTTGAAGACAAGTCCATCGGCGGCATGCAGCCTTTCGATATCGTCAGGCTGGGTATTGCACGCGCATTTCAAATTACGAATATCTTCCCCAAACTCTCGGTGCTCGAAAATATTGTTGCAACCGTCATCACGCACCAGCGAGGCAATCTCAACTTCATAACACCCACGCCCAAGCTCAAATCTGTTCATGAGAGGGCTTATCAGATCCTGGAAGAGGTCGGTCTGGCTGACTATGCCCAACGGCAAAGCGGCACCCTGGCTCACGGTAATCAAAAGATCCTGGACATTGCCGTGGCGCTTGCCATGGAACCCAAACTGTTGCTTTTGGATGAGCCGACAGCGGGTATGAGTCCCGAGGAGCGTTGGAAGACCGTCGAACTCATCCAGAAGCTTTGGAAGCAGCTGAATATTACCATGGTGTTTATAGAGCATGACATGGACATCGTTTTCGGGATTTCGGAAAAAGTAAGGGTACTTTGCTACGGGACCATGCTTGCCGAAGGGACACCGCAAGAAATTTCCAAAAACGAAAAGGTTATTGAGGCCTACCTGGGAGAATAAGTCGCAAAATGGAACTTACTGTTGAAAACATTAACACCTTTTATGGACTCAGCCACATTCTCTTTGACGTTTCGCTGCATGTCGACCAAGGCGAGGTGGTCGTGTTGCTCGGTAGAAACGGCGCCGGCAAAACCACGACCATGCTCAGCATTATGGGCATAAATCCGCCGAAAACCGGAACTGTCACGTATAAAGGGAAGAATATTACCAGTCTTGCGCCTTACAAAGTCGCCCGTTCAGGCATTGGCTTCGTGCCTGAAGATCGGCGAATTTTTCCCGACATAACGGTGTTGGGCAATCTTGATGTCGGTCGGAAGTCTTCTAAAAGCAAAGACAATAAATGGACGCTCGAGCGCATTTATCAGTTGTTCCCCGTCTTAAAAGATTTTTCAAACCGTCACGGCGGCACCCTGAGCGGCGGCGAACAGCAGATGTTGACTATTGCCCGTTCCCTGATGGGGAATCCCGATTTTTTGTTGCTGGATGAACCCTCAGAGGGATTGGCGCCCCTGATTGTAAAAGTACTAGGCGAATTTATCGAGGTGATTAAAAAAGAGGGGATGACCGTCCTCCTCTCGGAGCAGAATACCAAGTTTGCCCTCAAACATGCAGATCGGGCTTACATCGTGGATAATGGCTCCATTAAATTTGAGGGTAGCATTGCGGATCTGGAAAAGAACGAAGAGATTAAAAAACGGTATCTGGCAGTGTAAGCTTTAGTTATTAGTACAGGGAGAGGGGAATATAGAAACGGAAACGGTATTAAAAGATAAAGCCATTTTAATCAAGAGAATTCCTCGCAGCTCTGCTGCGGGGAGCTTCATTTGTGGACGACGAACCGGATATTCTGGATTCCATCACCGAGCAACTCGATATGTGCCGCATATACCGGGTCCAAGATTACGATATCGCCCTGCAACTGATGGCTGCCTTCAAATTCGATATTGTCGTTCTGGACGTTATGGGCGTCCGGGGATTTGAACTGCTAAAAAATCAGTATCCAAAAGGTTTCCCACGGTAATGCTTACCGCCCGCGCGCTGACACCGGAGTACTTGAAACAATCCATCCAATTGGGAGCGGTGTCTTTTCTGCCCAAAGAAATGTTGGCGGAATTGGACACTTACCTGGCAGACACCGTCACTGGAAGCAAAAAGACGGTCTGGAAAAACCTTCTCGATAAACTAAGCGATTATTCTAACCGGCAGTTTGGACCAGACTGGAAAGAAAAAGATGACTTTTTCAGAAGGTTTGAAGAAGAATTGAAAAGTATTGAAGAAGAACAAAATTGATATCGCTGAAGCGCATTTTCAGCGCTTCCACAATAAGCATCATCGATACAGCAGTTTAAAGGGTAAAACCCCAGCGGAAGTCATTCACAGTTCTTATTTTAAACCGGTGGCCATCGGGCCCAACAACGAGTTATCTCAGCTTGATATAGTTCCTAATGGTAATATTATTCTCATTAGAAGGCTGGCTCTCTGACATAATTAATATACCCGATCATAGAGCAAAAGGTAATAGTCCAAAAATGAGTTTTGGTTCGTCCAGCCCGGAAAAAGCTTGAACGGTGCAACCAAAAGAGAAGGGAAATATTATGCAAATCATCAGCGAGATGCTCGAAAACACGGTGAGAGCTTACCCGGAACGAACTGCGGTGATTTTTAGAGATGAACGGTTTACCTATAATGAACTACGGGAGCATATCGATAGATTGGCAAACGGATTTGCGCGTCTGGGTATTGCCAGGGGCGACTGGGTCATGGAGTTTATTCCCAATAGCCCGCAGCTTGTCTTTACCCATTTTGCCCTGATTACCCTGGGTGCCGTCGCGGTGCCGCTTAATGTAATGTATAAACATCATGAAATCGAGTATATCGGTAAGACCACCAAAGCGAAGGCCATTGTGGCTGAATCCAATCTGTGGGCGCCTTTGGCTGAGGAAGTTATGCAAGGTTTGCCCACGTTTCAGACCGCAATTGTCATTGGAGAGCACATTCCCGGGACGATCAACTTTATTGATCTGATGGAAGAGTTAGAACTGCAGGCACCTTCGATGACACCCAGCTTTGACGATATCGTCAGCGTCATTTTTACTTCAGGGACCACCGGACAGCCCAAAGGCGCCACCCAGACCCATCGATCTATCCTTAGTGCAGCCCAAGGCTGTCTAATTCAGAACAAGCTCAGTTGGCAGGATGTCTTCTTGTGCGGACTTCCCTTATTTAATAATTTCGGACTCAATGTGGCAATGATGGGTTGTTTTGCCATTGGCGGCACCCTTGTTATTGTCGAGAGGTTTGATGCGCTTGAGGTTTTTTCAGCTGCTCAACGTCACAAGGCCACTTATTTTGCGGGTACGCCGACCATGTTCGTCTATATGCTGAATGCCTTTGATCCTGCCAAACATGATATCTCCTCATTGCGGGTGACCAACAGCGGCGGAGCCCATTGTGCCCATGAGCTGATCAAAAAGGTCGAACAAACTTTTGAAGTGATTCACCTCGACGGTTACGGTCAGACCGAAGGATGCGGTTTTACCACACTGAATCCGATCGTGGGCGTCCGCAAGCCGAATTCCGTTGGCGTTCCCCTATCAAATACCTGGTTGAAAATCGTCGATGATCACGACAACGAGCTTCCTCCGGGTGAGGTGGGAGAAATTGTTGAGAAGGGAGATGTTTTTTCCCCTCACGGGTATTGGAAGCGACCAGATGCCAATGACGCAGTTTACAAGAACGGGTGGTTTCACAGCGGTGATCTCGGCTATCTGGATAATGACGGGTATCTCTATGTGGCGGACCGAAAGCAAGATCTCATCATTACAGGTGGGTATAATATCTACCCCACTGAAGTGGAAGACATGCTATGCGCCCACCCAAAGGTGGCGCTGGCCGCCGTTATCGGAATCCCGGACAAGACTAAAGGCGAAATAGCAAAGGCATATATCATACTCAAAGATGGTCAGACCGCCACAGAACAGGAAATTATCGTCTATGCTAGAAATAAAATAGCGAAATATAAAGCGCCCAGAATGGTTGAGTTTGTTGACTCCTTGCCGTTGGGACCCACGGGGAAGCTGCTCAAAAGAGTATTGAAGGAAGAGGTTTTGGGTAATTCGAAAAACGACAAGGATGAAAGAGGTTGAAAAATGAAGTTGGATTTAAACAGAGAAGAGAAGATGATTATCGATGAGGTTCGGAGAATCGTGCGGGGAGAGATTGCGCCACTTGCCGCCGAATTGGACGAACGTGGAGGATTTCCGGATCACACTCATAAGGTCTTTGCAGAAAACGATTTGCTCAATCCGCTTTTGCCGGTTCAATACGGCGGTGTTGGCCTCTCTTACATGATGTTTTCCCTTATCACCAGAGAGGCAGCAAGGGCTTGCGCGTCTTCGGCTTTGCTGTTGATGGCCCAGGCCGACGGCTCGCTGCCCATTGTTCACGGAGGGAACCCAGCTTTTCTAGCGTCTGATGAAGCCAAGTATATCACGGGTATTCGACTTGTTGTGGATGGCGGAATAACATGTAAGTTCTCCTAATTTTGCTCAATTTGAATCAGTGGAGTGAACAAGCATATCGCGAACGACGGCAGGATTTTCAACTTGCGGAAAGTACCATAACCTTTTTTTCGGAGTGAATCCGGCTACGGTACCATAACTTATTGTAAAGTTACTAAAAGGAACCCAAACATGTCGGAACCGATCATGAAAGAAGTCAAGGGTGACGGGGTGAAAATCAACCTGGCTATTTGGGAAGGTTCACTTGGGCCGATTCTTTGCGTCCACGGGATCACGGCTAATTGCCGTTGTTGGGATGTGCTGGCGGATGTATTGGCGCCGGAATACCGTGTTTTGGCTATGGATCTGCGGGGCAGGGGACGTTCGGAAAAACCAGCCAAAGGCTACCGCCTGGAATACCATTTGCGGGATATGAACTGTTTGATGGATGACCTCGGAATTGATCGGGCAGTGGTGATGGGGCACTCTTTAGGAGCATACATTGGTTTGGCTTTCGCGGCCCAGTATCCAGAACGGATCGATCGCTTGATCCTGGTCGACGGCGGCGGTGATCTCTCTCAAGAACAGTCTGACCGAGTGTTTGCCGGCATCAAACCGGCCTTGGATCGGCTGCAACACGTCTATCCATCTGTCGAGGCATACCTGGAGACAATGCGGCAGGCGCCGTACATCCAGCCTTGGTCCCCAGCTACAGAGACTTATTTCCGGTATGAAATCGAAGCCACCGACGGTGGTGTGCGAACGAACATTCATCCGAGTCATATTGCGGAAGAAGCGGAAAATGTTCGCCAGGTTAAATGCACCGCCTTTTACTCCCAGATACAATGCCCGGTATTAATCCTGCGCGCCCCCCTTGGACTCCTGAGTGAGAATGACATCCTGCTTCCTGAAGATGTCATCGATAGGATGAATCTCGAGATTCCTGATGCAAGACGATTTGATGTGAACGGAGTGAATCACTATGGTATTGTCTTTCAACCCCACGAGGCAAGGAATCAGGCAATTAAAGGGTTTCTTAAATGATTGTGAACCGTCCATTTATTTGTAAAGTTTTCCTATACAAAAAGGAGGAACTCTCATGAAGAAAAGATTGGCATTTAAGGTCGTATTCATCATTATCGTTATGTCTTTTGGAACTGCAAGCTGGGGATTGGATGAGATTGTAGAAAAAAAGACTTTTTCTTTAAACGAATTTGCTCTGATCAGTGGCCAAAAACTTGCGCCGGTCAAGATCGGCTATGAAACTTATGGAACGTTGGCGGCAACTAAGGATAATGTCATTTTGATTTGTCATTATTACTCAGGAAACTCCCATGCTGCCGGAAAGTACGCTGCCACGGACAAGGTTCCCGGTTATTGGGACAAAATTATCGGACCGGGAAAGCCGTTTGATACGACTAAATATTTTATCGTCAGCTCAGACACCCTATGCAACATGAACCCTAAAAATCCAAAGGTGATCACGACAGGACCAGCTTCTACCAACCCGAAAACCGGCAAACCTTACGGCATGTCATTTCCAATGGTGACGATTCGCGATTTTGTCAATTTGCAATACGCGCTCTTGAAGTCTCTCGGTGTCAAAAAAGTAAAGGTTGTTTCGGGGGCTTCCATGGGGGGAATTCAGTCCTATGAATGGGCCGTGGCTTATCCGGATTTCGTAGAACGCATTATCCCGGTTATCGCTGCGCCCAAAGCGGATGGGTGGCTGTTGGGATGGCTTAAACTGTGGGGAGAGCCCATCAAGATGGATCCCAACTGGAATAATGGCGATTATTACGGTAAAGAAGAGCCGGTCACTGGAAAGACGTATTCTTTGGCGTTAATTACGCTTAGTGCCTTGTGGTCCGACTGGGCCGACCAATTATATGCGCGTAAGTGGGCTGACAACCAGAAAAGCCCTTACGAGGCAATGGATAACGTTTTTTTGGCGGATGCCGCTCTTTTTAAGCGCGCAGCCGGCAGGTCCCAAACGGCAGATGCCAACTCAATGCTGTATTTGAATAAGGCCAATGGCCTTTTTGATATCTCACAAGGATTTGATACCTATGAGGAGGCGTTGCAAAGTATCAAGGCCAAAGTCTTGATGGTTGGGGCAGATACGGACATTCTTTTTACGGCAACTCAGCTTAAGCAGCATTTCGATGCCTTCCAAAAAGCCGGTCTCGATGTATCATTTTTCGAGCTTAAAACCCGATTTGGCCATCTGGGTGGTGTTTTAGATATCACCCAGGCCTCTGAGCGGATTACCAAATTTCTCGGGGAATAAACCGAACGGGGGTTTGACGTTTGACTCACTCTATTCTTGATTCAAATAATCATAGAGTAAAAAACAGGGAGGTGTTATGCAAAAACGCAGAAAATTGGCAAGAGGCGTCGCCATTGTCGGCGCCGGCATGTCAAAATTCGGCATGTTTAAAGATAAAGATTCCAAAGATTTATTTGCGGAAGCGTTTAATGGAATGATGGCTTCGGTAGACAAGGGGATCGATCCCAATGAGATTGAAGCGCTTTATCTGGGCAATTTTTCGAACGATTTTTTCATGCATCAATCCCATTGGGGGCCGATTATTTCCGATTTAATTGGCCTGACGCCCAAACCGGCGACTCGCACGGAAGGTGCCTGTGCTTCAAGTGCCCTAGCATTTCGCGAAGGGGTTTTTGCCATTGCTTCCGGCTTTTATGACATGGTTCTGGTGGGGGGTGTTGAGGAGATGTCTAAGCGAACCACGGAGGAAGTTGCCGAAGGATTGGCTCTGGCAACGGTACCTTACGAAGGAAAGGTAGGATTCACCTTCCCGGGGGTTTTCGGCGCAGTGGCCACAGCCTATTTTGCCAAATACGGGGCAAATCGGGAGCATCTGATGAATGTGACCATCAAAAGCCACAACAATGCTCCGCTAAATCCCAAAGCGCAGTTTCCGCTGACCATCCGCGATATGATGGATGCTAAAATGGCAAGCGCCCAAAAGAGAGGATTGCCGGTACCGGAGTGGCGTGACGAAAAGCATTTTCTAAAAGATCCCAAAGCCAATCCGGCCGTGGCCTGGCCCATGCATCTTTTTGACTGCTGTCCCATCAGCGACGGGGCCAGCTGCATGCTGCTGGTCGGCGAAGAGATTGCTAAAAACTTCACCGATGATCCGATTTATGTGGCCGGCATCGGGCAGGGTAGTGGCCGCGGGTTTCATGCAAGTCCGGATTTGACGTATTTTGAAGCTACACGCTATGCGGCCGCAGAAGCCTACGGCATGTCCGGACTGGAGCCGGAAGATATTCAATTTTCCGAGGTGCACGATTGTTTTTCGATTGCCGAGCTGGTGCACATCGAAGATCTCGGTTTTTTCAAACCCGGTGAAGGTTACAAAGCCGTTGCCGATGGGGCCACCCGCCTGGACGGTCCCAAGCCGATCAATACCTCCGGCGGACTCAAGTGCAAAGGTCATCCGGTGGGGGCCACCGGTATCTCGCAACTCTTTGAGGTTTGGACTCAGCTCAAGGGCAAAGCCGGCAGGCGGCAGGTCCCTATAAAGGATCTACGCATCGGCGGTGCTCATAATTTAGGCGGAACGGGTGGAACCTGCACCTTTACGATTCTTGAACGGAGATAGCCGATCTGGGATTCAGGGTTCAAAAGGTTCAGAGGTTCAGGGGTTCAGAGATTCAAGGGTTCAGAGGTTCAGGGTTCACCGTTTAGGGTTAAAGTCTAAAGATTTCATTAATAGCTGAAACCGAATGCTCTATTCATAGCAGGCGGATTTTAGCTTTAAATACTTAAATGAGACTACATTGCAAATGTCCTAAATTCCAAACCTGTTTCGGTCATTGAATATTGAAATTTGTGATTTATTTGACCCAATTTTAAGATCAGGTGGTGCTTGAGATTTGGGATTTTTAACACCGAAGTCTCTTTTTATATCAAACTGGCAACCTCAGCGGCCTGCGACGATGCTGAACAGTGAACCTCTGAACCTTGAACCCCAGAACCTCTGAACCCACAGTAAAGGAGATAATCCGATGGAAGAAAGGCCCTTTAGTGATATATCCTATGAAAAATTTTTAAATGAAAAAAAACTTATGGGCTCACGGTGTAAAGGTTGCGACACGCAGTATGTCCCGCCACGATCCATTTGCGTCGATTGCTACGGATCGGATATGGAATGGATCGAGATGAAAGGCAGGGGCCGTTTGGCGGCATTTACCTGTATCAACATTCCACCGCCGTTTATGATCGAACAAGGTTATAACCGGAAAAACCCTTATTGCTCTGGAGTGGTGGAATTGGAAGAAGGCGGGCGAGTAGATGCTCGGATCGAAGGTGTTGATTGCGCTAAACCCGAAGACATCAAAGTCGGCATGCCGCTCAAAGTCAAGTATCTGCATCGCGAAGAGGGAGACCAAAAGGAAACTTACCTGGCGTTTGAAGCTGAATAGATCCTAACCCGGACAAGCCGGAATTGAATATTGACGATTGAAGATTGAAGATTTGTGGTATCGCTTCGCTCTGTCTTTTCAATATAAGTCGATAGCATTCCTAAAATATTAATCTGGCTATGGTATTAATCATGCACAAACATGATGTGATTTCAATAAATAGGTACTAAATCCGAGTGTTTAAATGTCCAAGACAACACAAGAGGGCATAACATGAAGAAAAACAAAATCGCCACTGCTGATGAAGCCATCAGCATCATTAAAGACGGTGATATCATGGCCGCCGCTGGGTTCGTCGGGAACGGAACTCCGGAGGAACTTCTAATTGCCCTGCAAAAACGTTATCTTGAGACGGGTAAACCAAACAACATAACGCTGCTGTTTTCCTCAGGGCTCGGAGATGCCAAAGAAAGAGGGCTCAACCTGTTGGCTCACAAAGGGCTGTTCAAACGGGTCATTGCCGGCCACTACGGTCTGATGCCCAAGATCGGACAATTGGCCCTTGACAACGAATTCCAGGTCTACAACCTTCCCCAAGGGATTCTTACCAACCTGTAACGTGCCGTTGCGGGGAAGAAACCGGGGGTATTATCCAAAGTAGGCCTGGGAACTTTTGTGGATCCACGTATATCTAGAAATGGGCAAGTACATCATCGAAACCTACTATCAGGATGTTACCCGTCACACCACCAGCGAAGCGATGCGCTCAAAATTGGGAGATGAATTGGTCAAGCGTGGTCTGGCACCCAGTTTATACGAGACAGAGGCGGAAGCAGAGACTATGATTTTAATCTAACTGAAAAGGTGGTAATCATGCGACTGAAGGATAAAATAGCTCTCATTACCGGCGGTGCCGCCGGTATCGGTTACGCAACGACCAGGCGTTTTGTAGAAGAAGGTGCCCGGGTGGCTATCTGTGATGTTAATCAGAAAGCCGGTGAAGACGCTGTGCGGGATCTGGGCACTGAAGTTGATTTTTTTCGAGTGGATGTCACCGACAGGGCTTCGGTGGACGCTTGGGTTAAGAGCGTCCTGGAAAAGTATGGGCGAGTGGATATTCTGGTCAACAACGCCGGAATTGTGCGCGACAGTCTGCTGGTCAAAATAAAAGACGGCAAGCTGGTCAAGCAAATGCCGGGAGCCGATTTTGATCTGGTGGTGTCGATCAATCTCAAGGGGGTTTTTAATTGCACCCAGGCGGTGGTGCCGGCCATGATCAGGCAGGATGGCGGTGTGATCCTCAATGCAACTTCCATTGTCGGCATCGATGGTAATATCGGACAAACCAATTATATTGCCACCAAGGCCGGTGTGATCGGCATGACCAAAGTTTGGGCGCGGGAACTGGGGCACCATAACATCCGGGTCAACGCGGTGGCCCCCGGATTTACAGCCACAGATATTATATCATCTATGCCGGAAAATATTATTAAGGGCATGAAAGCACGCACTCCGCTCGGTCGCCTGGGTCAACCCCAGGACATCGCCAACGCTTACCTCTTTTTAGCTTCGGATGAGGCCAGTTTTATTTCTGGCGAAGTGTTGCGTGTAGATGGAGGAATCGTTATTGGGACCTGATAATTAGACTCCAATATGCTCCTTGTCTTGGGTTGTGATGCGACAACCAACTCACAACAATTTGGAGGATCAGATTTTCTCTCGCTCGATCAGGAATCGACGCCATTTTTTTAAGAAGAGATCGAGACCTAATTCAGATACAAATTGACCTTGATATCTTTATTCAGCATAAAAGCGAAAATAACATGTTGAGAAAAAATCACTTTTCTATTCGTCAGAAAGGAGGGGAGCATGCGAAAATCAACTATTCTTATTCTTAGCAGTGTTTTTATTTTTTGGATTAATGGCGCTTTTGCCAAACAATTCAATTCGTTGCCGTCTTCCATTGTCCGGGGAAGCGTGGACGTCACGGAGTACGACGGCCAGACACTCTATGACGGATATCCCGACGACTTGCTTTCGGGCGGCCTCAACGCAGAGGGGCTTCAGTCGTCAACTGCGCCGGGCTTTGCAGATCCACTCAATCCCACACCCAGGGAGTTACGCCGCCGTGCTATTTACACTAACTTTCGTGCCATCACGGACATGACCACGGCAGGAGGCTACGGACTTTTCTGGGGACCAGCACTGGCACCCGAATTCGGACCTGACGTTGAATCGGGTTTAATTCCGGGCATTGAGTATAAGGCCCTCATGAAAAAACCGGCTGGTTCGGGTAATGTGAACAATGTGCCAGTTGTTGTTCAGAT
>CALZJV010000037.1 GCA_945787595.1 uncultured Desulfobacterales bacterium
ACTCAAAGCCTTCAAAGTGCTGGGAGGCAGCTACGCGGTGGCCCGGCTGGTATGCCAAAAGCTGGGCCGTCCTTTGAGCGAGGTGCCCTATGCCCAGCTGGTGAGCGATGATGTACGGGAACGCATCGGGCAAATCACTCTAACTACGGCGACCGACGGTAACCACGGTCGGGGCGTAGCCTGGGCTGCGGAGCGACTGGGACAAAAGGCGGTGGTCTACATGCCCAAGGGAACCGCACCCAGCCGGGTGATCGCCATCCGCTCCCATGGCGCCACCGTGGAGGTTACCGATCTAAACTATGACGACGCCGTCCGCCTGGCCTGCAGCATGGCCGAAGAAAACGGCTGGTACGTGGTTCAGGATACGGCCTGGGAGGGATACAGCGAGGTGCCCCTATGGATCATGCAAGGGTATCTGACCATGTGTTCAGAGACGGTCGATCAGTTGCGTGCCGAAGATGCCTATCCGACCCATATCTTTGTGCAGGCCGGCGTGGGTGCCCTGGCCGGGGCCGTGGTGGGCTACCTGGCCCAGGTATTTCAGGAACCGCGTACCAAGTTTATCATCATGGAACCAAACAACGCGGCCTGTATCTTCGCTTCGGCCGCCGCCGGCGACGGCCGGCCCCATGCGGTCACGGGGGACCTGGACACGATCATGGTAGGCTTGGCCTGCGGGGAGCCCAACCCCCTTTCCTGGGAAATTTTACGTGATATTCCCAGTGCATATGTGAGCTGCGACAACTGGGTGGCCGCCAACGGTATGCGTATCCTGGCCAATCCAATCGGCGGGGACGCTTCGGTCGAGGCGGGGGAATCCGGCGCCGTGGGTATCGGTTTGATGGACCTTCTGGCAAACCATGCCGATTTTGAGGCCCTCAAGGACAGTCTAGAAATTGGTCCCGATTCCACGCTGCTTTGCTTCAACACTGAAGGTGCCACCGATCCGGTTAACTACCAGGAGATCATCTGGCACGGCAACCATCCGTTTATTGGTTAAAGAAATTGGGGAATTCAGGAATGAGGAATCAGAAGATACCAGAAATATCAACACGTTAAGAAGTTTGAAGAGTTCATACTTAGGAGGCGTTGAATCCATGGCACAACTAAATTTTGTAAAAATTAAGGAGCTGGCCGAGAGTTACAGACCTGACATGACCCGATTTTTACGCGACATGATCCGTCTACCAAGCGAAAGCTGCCAGGAAAAAGCAGTTGTCGAGCGGATCAAAGAAGAAATGGAGGCGGTGGGATTTGATCAAGTAGAAATCGATCCCATGGGCAACGTCTTGGGTACCATCGGAAACGGCGCGCATATAATTGCGATGGACGCTCACATAGACACCGTCGGCGTGGGCAACAAGGACAACTGGGAATTCGACCCATACGAGGGCTACGAGGACGATGAGGTGATCGGCGGCCGCGGCGCCTCAGATCAGGAGGGCGGTATGGCATCCATGGTCTACGCGGGTAAAATTATCAAGGATCTGGAACTGCAAGGCGACTACTCCCTGGTCGTGGTCGGCACCGTTCAGGAGGAAGATTGCGACGGTTTGTGCTGGCAATACATTATCAAGGAATCGGGATTGAAGCCTGAGTTCGTAGTCTCGACCGAGCCTACCGACGGCGGTATATACAGGGGCCAGCGCGGCCGCATGGAAATCAAGGTGGCGGTTAAAGGGGTCAGTGCCCATGGTTCGGCACCCGAGCGCGGTGACAATGCTATCTTCAAGATGGGACGTATCCTGGATGAACTTGAGACGCTGCACGGCCGCCTGAAAACCGACGATTTCTTAGGTAAAGGTTCTTTGACAGTTTCCGAAATATTCTACACGTCACCATCCCGCTGTGCGGTGGCGGATGGCTGCACCATCTCCATCGATCGTCGTTTGACCACTGGTGAGGACAAGGAACTCGCGCTGCAGCAAATAAGGGACCTTCCGGCTGCAAAAACCGCCAATGCTCAAGTATCCATGTACCCTTACGATAAACCCTCTTACACCGGTTTGGTTTATCCGACCGACTGTTACTTTCCCACTTGGGTGATTCCTGAGAACCACACGGTGACCCAATCGGCAGTGGCGACCTACAGGTCCTTGTTCGACGAGGAGCCCCGGGTGAACAAATGGACCTTTTCCACCAACGGCGTCTCCATCATGGGAATGTTTGGCATTCCTTGCGTAGGCTTTGGGCCGGGCAAGGAATCTGAGGCCCATGCACCTAACGAAAAAACATGGAAAGCCGATCTGGTGCGTTGCGCGGCCTTCTACGCCGCTTTGCCGCTCACCTACCTGGAAATTATTGAAGATTGAAGATTGCAAATTGACTATTTAAGGAATTCTTTCCATTTAAAAAAGATGGAGCGAAGCGACATCCACAAATCTTCAATATTCAATCTTCAATTCTCCGCGGATCCGGCTAAGGGAGGTAGACCATGAACGCCAAGCTTGTTTTTATCGCCATCGGCGGCAACTCGCTGATCAAGAGCAAAGAACTGCGAAGCGTCGAAGATCAGCATACCGCCATTCAAGAGACGGTCCGACATGTGGCCGATTTGATCGAGCACAATTATCAGGTACTGATCTCTCACGGCAACGGGCCTCAGGTGGGTTTCATCATGCGCCGTTCCGAAGTGGCCCGACGGGTAACCGGACTGCACCTCGTCCCGCTGGTCAACGTCGTGGCTGACACCCAGGGCTCCATCGGCTATCAGATTCAGCAGTCTTTGAACAATGAGTTAGCCAGCCGGAATACCGCAGGTCAGTGCGTAACGGTGGTCACCCAGGTGGTCGTGGACCGGAACGATCCCGGCTTTAAAGAACCGGCCAAACCGGTGGGTGAATTCTTCGACGCGGAGCAGTTAGCAGAAATCCGCCGGGATTATCCGGACTGGACCCTGGTCGAAGATGCGGGCCGCGGTTTTCGCCGGGTGGTGCCGTCTCCGGAACCCCGCGAGGTAATAGAAAGGCCGGTGATTGAATCGTTGCTCAACAGCGGCTACCACGTAGTGACTGTGGGCGGCGGCGGCATTCCAGTGGTGCGAACAGACGCGGGTCTGGAGGGGGTAGATGCCGTGATCGACAAAGATCTGGCTTCAAGCCTGCTGGCCAACCAGTTGGATGCCGGTCTGCTCATCATCTCAACCTCGGTGGAGCAGGTCACTTTGAACTTCGGTAAGCCCGCTGAGAAGCCCATCAGCAAAATGACCGTTGCCGAGGCGGAGCAATACATTTCGCAGGGACACTTCGCCCCCGGCAGCATGCTGCCCAAGATTCAATCCGCCCTGCGCTTCTTAAAAAACGGCGGTCAAGAAGTGATCATCACAGCCCCTGAATTCATCAAAGCGGCCGTGACCAGAGGCCGCGGCACCCATATTGTGCCGTAGAAGAAAACAGAAATCGGAAGACAGAAGGCAGAGGACAGAGGGCAGAGGTCAGGAGGCAGATGTCGGAAGTCAGAGGACAGAAGACAGAGGGCAGCCTATCCGCTAGCCTAAAAATCAGCCAGTTTAATCGAAAAAGAAATTTTGGCCTTGTGGAGTTTATAAAAACCGAACGAACGACAAATGTCGAATTAAGGAATTTTTTCTATTTTATTATTTAAAAAAGCAGAGCGAAGCCTCCGGCTCGTAGGGGTTATAGCGCCTACGCCTCGGAGAGCGACATCCACAATTCGTCAATCGACAATCGTCATTCGTCATTCCCAGAGGAGTGCACCACCATGGATACCGTAAAAATCAAAGCGCTCATCAATCAACTCGCGCAGCTCGATTACCACGATATGTACCTCAATGACTTTCTACTGACGTGGCAAAAGAGTGACGATGAAGTGCGGGCCACGTTTCTGGTGGCCCAGATCCTGCGGGGTCTGCGTCAGAAAAATATCTCCAGCCGAATCTTCGACAGCGGTCTGGGCATTTCCCTGTTCCGTGACCAATCCACACGCACGCGCTTCAGCTTTGCCAGCGCCTGCAATCTGTTGGGCTTGGAAGTTCAGGATCTGGATGAAGGCAAGTCCCAGGTCGCCCATGGCGAAACTGTGCGCGAGACCGCCAATATGGTCTCTTTTATGGCCGATGTGATCGGCATTCGCGACGACATGTACATCGGAAAGGGCAATGCCTACATGCGCGAAGTGGCCGAGGCCGTCAAACAGGGCTTCCTGGAGGGTGTCCTCGAACAGCGCCCCACCCTGGTCAATCTGCAGTGCGACATTGACCACCCCACCCAGTCCATGTCCGACATGTTGCACCTGATCAACACCTTCGGCGGGGGTGAGAATCTCAAGGGCAAGAAGATCGCCATGACATGGGCCTACAGTCCTTCTTACGGCAAACCCCTTTCCGTGCCCCAGGGGGTTATCGGATTAATGACCCGCTTCGGCATGGAGGTGGTGCTGGCTCATCCCGCAGGGTACGAGATCATGCCCGCTGTGGAGGAGGTCGCCCGGTGCAACGCGGCCCGAAGCGGCGGCAGTTTTATCAAGACCAACTCCATGGCCGAAGCCTTTGAGGGTGCCCATATCGTTTATCCCAAGAGCTGGGCCCCCTTCGCCGCCATGGAGAAGCGTACCGACCTGTATGGTAAGGGCGACCACGACGGCATCGGCGTTTTGGAAAAAGAATTGCTTGCTCAGAACGCCGGCCACGAAGATTGGGAGTGTACCGAGAAATTGATGAAAAGGACCCACGAGACCAGCGCTCTGTACATGCACTGTCTGCCGGCCGACATCACGGGCGTGAGCTGTGCCCAGGGCGAGGTGGAAGCCAGCGTATTCGACCGTTACCGGGTGCCCATGTACTTAGAGGCCAGCTATAAGCCTTACATTATTGCGGCCATGATTCTGCTGAGCAAGGTCAAGACGCCGGCGGACAATCTGAGTGATCTTCTTGAGGCCGGTATTCCTCGTATGCGTTAGCATAAGGGACTTAATTAACCTCGAATATCCAATAACGAATTTCGGATCTAGAAGGAAGGAGTGAAACAGACAATTTCGAATATCGAATAATGAATGTCGAAGGAAGGAATTCTATCAATTTTTATAAATTTAAAAGACAGAGCGCAGCGATTCCTCCCTTCGATATTCTGCGGTTCTGCGGTTCTCTTTTCTCCCATTCCTGAGATTCGCTGTCGTCTGGAATTTTATCATTTATTTTTTCAATCAACCTACAAAAAGGAGGAAATCTCATGTTCAGGAAAGTATCTATCGTATTTATTTTAGTAGCAAGCCTGTTGGTCTTTGCAACTGCACTGCCTGTTGCCGCCAAGGTGATCAAATTGGCCCATTTGAATCCCCAAAACCCCTTTGATATCGCCACCGCGGCGGTCTCGGCAGTATTTAAAAATGAGGTGGAAGCCCGAACGGGCGGCGAGATCAAAGTCGAAATTTATCCGAGCGGCACCCTGGGAAATGAACGTGAAACCATGGAGCAGGTTAAAGCCGGCATCACTCAAAGCTACATCGCCTCCGTCGGCGGTATCGCGCCGTTTTATTCCCTGATTGACATTACCAGTATGCCATTTGCCTACAGCTCCTATGAAATCGGCTGTACACTCTACGACGGCCCCTTCGGGCAGGCACTGGCGTATGACATTCGAAATAAAACCGGCATACGCGTCTTGGGCTTCATTCCCCAGGGATTTTTCCAATTTACCAATTCCAAACACCCGATCAAAACACCCGCAGATATGAAAGGGCTGAAAATGCGGACGATGAATAATCCCTTGCACATGGAATTTATGAATTCCTTGGGAGCGGCCGCCACGCCTGTGGCCTGGGCCGAAATCTACACCGCTCTTCAAACGGGTGTTGTCGATGGGCAACATAATCCGATCACGGTTATCAATTTAGGGAAAATCTTTGAAGTCCAAAGGTACCTGACCCTTTCGAACCACATGGCCGGCTTGTATGTGTGGGTCATTAACGACCGGTGGTTCAATGCCCTCCAACCTGAAGAGAAAACGGCTTTGCAGGGAGCTGCTGATGCAGCCGTGATCGCAGGCCGGGGAATTGACCGGTTGGTTACCGCAACCGAAAAGGGTTTGCCGGCTTTGGCCGCTAAAATGGAAATATATACCGCAACTCCTGAAGAGTTGGAAAGATTTAGAGAAATCGCAATTCCGGCGGCAAAAAAGTTCTTCGCGCAAACCCTTGGCCAAGAAGGAACACAGTGGGTCGAGAAATATTTAAACGCCGTAGAGGAAGCAAAAAAAGCGTCAATGTCAAGATGAACCGGATAGTTTGATCGAAAAAGAAACTGATGAACATCGAACATTGAACGTCCAACATCGAATAATGTATTCTGTCAATTTAAAAAACTGTGCAACACGCGGCGCAAGCGCCTGCGCTGCACGAGCGAATATACTCTTCAATAATCTGCGGTTCGCTTGTATTAAAAATCGATTCAGCGTAGCGTCATCCATATTCGACGTTCGATGTTCGACGTTCGACGTTCAATCTTTACACCGTTCTGGCCGGGCGGAATCTCAAATGAAGTTTCATGTGAGGGTTATGGCTCACGGGTCCTCAGTAATGCTACTTAGCAATGCTACTTAATTGATTCGTGAGCGATAACCTTCCACGTTCCCTATTTTTCTACTTTCAGGTTATCAATAATATGCAAACTCGATCAATCGGCTTATTTGCTCTCAAACTGAGTTTGTTTATAGAACGGCTTGCAGCCTATCCTTGTATTGCTGCAACCGGCGCCATGACGGTGGTAGTGCTCCTGGGAGTATTGTTTCGCTATGTCTTGCAGTCGCCGCTTTCCTGGTCCGAGGAAGTCGCCCGCTATCTCATGATCTGGGCGGCTTCCCTGGCGCTCCCACCTTCGGCTCAAAAATATGCGGCGGTTCTAGTCAATTTAGCGGTGTTATGGTTTCTATGGATCTTAACCAAATTTGGCTATGATATGGCGCTGGAAGGCCAAAGCCAGCTTTCCCCTGTCCTGGCCAAGTACAGAATTAACATGATGTGGTCGCTTTCAGCGATCCCGGTAGCCGGCGCGTTGGCAATAATCCAAACCGTCTTGCAGATAGTGATTGATCTTTTCAGAAGAAAAGAAGACCTTGATATCAAAGGTATGGTGGACATCTGATGCTGTTATTTATCAGTCTCATTTTCTTTGGTTTGCTTTTATTGGGAACGCCTATCGGTTTTGCGCTTGGCATCACTGCGGTTTTGTCCTTGGCGAAAATGGGAGGGGTTGAACAGCTTCCAATCCTGCTCAATCCAGGGTCGGATATCTTCATTTTTAAAATGGTCTCACAGCGCTTTTATGCCGGACTCGATATGTTCACCTTGATGGCCATGCCTTTTTTTATTTTTGCCGGCGCCATCATGAATAAAAGTGGGATCACCCATCGTTTGGTGAAATTTTCAAATACGCTGGTCGGTCATCTGCGCGGCGGCCTGGCCCATGCCAACATTGTTGCCAGTATCTTTTTTTCCGGGATGACCGGGGCGGCCGTTTCCGATACAGCCGCCATCGGAACCATGCTGATTCCGGCCATGGTAGAAGACGGCTATGACAAGGATTTCAGTGCGGCGGTCACGGCAGCATCCTCTATCATCGGCCCCACCATTCCACCAAGCAATATGATGGTTATTTATGGGTCGTTGATGAGCGTGTCGATTGCCGGTTTGTTCGCGGCCGGTTTTGTACCCGGACTCTTAATTGCCATCTTCCTCATGATCCTCTCCGGATTCATCGCCAGAAAGCGCGGCTATCCCAAAAATGTCCGCAGCAGTCTGAAGCAGATGCTTTTTGCTACCAAAGAAGCAGTCCTTCCCTTATTGATGCCGATCATTATCCTGGGAGGCATACTGACCGGAATCTTTACCCCGACCGAAGCCGCCGCCGTTGCGGTGGGGTATGCCTTCATCATCGGGTTTTTTGTACTGCGAACGTTAAAATTACGGGATATTCCCGACCTTCTGTATCAGACCGGCAAGACGACCGGGGTGGTGTTTCTGATTATCGGATCAGCGTCAATTCTCGGTTGGATTTTAACCATGGAACGTGTTCCCGAAGCGGTTGCTGCAGGCTTTTTAAGTGTCAGCAACAATCCGCACATCATTTTACTTCTCATTCTCGTCCTCATGCTGATTGTCGGCATGTTTATGGATATTGCTGCAGCTTTGATTATCTTGGGCCCGATCCTGCATCCGATCGCGGTCAATAATTTAGGGATCGACCCCATCCATTTCGGAATCATCATGGTGCTTTCGCTAAATTTGGCGTTGATGACGCCGCCGGTTGGGGCCTGTCTGTTCGTCGCCTGTAATATCAGCAACCTCTCACTTGAAGCCTTAACGAAAGCCATCTGGCCTTTTATAATCGTTGAGGTCATCGCTCTTTTTATCATTGCTTACTGGAGTGATCTCGTTTTATTTTTCCCACGACTGGTGGGGGTGGGGTGACAGCTTTATATTGAATATTGAAAATTGAAAATTGAAGATTGAAGATTTGTGGTATTCTATCTTTTTTATTGTAGCCTCATTGATGAATTAACCGGGAACAACATTTAAATAGACTGCAATCCTTAAATATTCATTCTTCAATCTTCAATCTTCAATTAATTGGGGTCCGCCATGATTACGTTCGCGCTGAACGGTCAGGAGACGGGATTTGCCGGCGATGAAAAGACATCGCTGTTGAGTTTTCTGCGCGAAGAGAAGGGGATTACGTCCGTCAAGGATGGCTGCTCAGGGCAGGCGGCCTGCGGAGCTTGTTTGGTAGAGCTGGACGGAAAGCCCGCCCTGGCATGCTCCACATCGCTGAAACGGGTGTCCGGTAAGAAGATCGTCACCATCGAGGGATTTCCGGAAAACGTGCGGCGCACCCTGGGTCGAGCCTTTGTGGCCAAAGGCGCGGTGCAGTGCGGCTATTGTACGCCGGGCATCCTCTCCCGTGCCAAAATCCTCTTGGAAAGCAACCCCGCTCCCAGCCGCGATGACGTCGTCAAAGCCTTGAGGGCCAATGTCTGTCGCTGCACCGGTTACGTCAAGATTATCGATGCCATCCTGCTGGCCGCCCAGGCCCTGCGGCAAAATCAGGAAATCGCCTGGGAGCAAAAGACCGGCATTGGTTACTCCACCCCCAAGTACGAAGGTTACGAAAAAGCGCTAGGGATCAGTCCGTATATCCATGACATGAAGTTTGAAGGCATGCTTTATGGGGCTTTGAAATTCAGCGAACATCCCCGCGCCAAGGTGCGAAACATCGACGTATCAGCCGCAGAGCAGTTGCCCGGCGTGATCCGGATTTTTAGAGGCCGGGACATACCGGGGCAGCGCTATCAAGGCATCCACGTCAAAGACTGGCCCATGCTGGTCGCCCAAGGCGAGGAAACCCGCTGTATCGGTGACGTGCTGGCCGGTGTCGTGGCGCAAAGTGAAGAGATTGCCCGCCAGGCGCTAGAACGGATTCAAGTCGATTACGAAGTCCTGGAACCTCTGATCGAGATGACCGCCGCAGCCGACAGCCCGGTGCGCATCCATCCGGACGGTAACCTGCTCAAGGAGACAGTCATCTGCCGCGGAGAACCCTTGGATCAGGTATTTGCCGCGTCAGCCCACGTGGTGGCAGGCGTTTTTGAAACCCCCTGTGTAGAGCACGCCTTTCTGGAGACCGAGACCAGTATCGCGCGGCCCGACGCCGCTGATGGTGTCACGGTCTATTCTCAAAGTCAGGGTATTTTCAAGGACCGTCAGCAAATTGCTTCGCTGCTAAACCTGCCCGAGGAGAAGATCGACATCGTGCAGGTTTCAGCCGGTGGCGGTTTCGGCGGCAAGGAGGATTTGACCGTCCAGCACCATGCCGCGCTCTATTGTATGGCATTGCGGCGCCCGGTCAAGGTTCGCCTTAATCGCGCCGAGTCCATTCGCATGCACCCCAAACGGCACCGCATGCTGATGAGCTACAAACTGGCCTGCGACGAAAAGGGCAAGCTCACCGCTCTGCGAGCCCGGATCGTGGGGGACACCGGGGCTTATGCCTCTGTTGGCGGCGAGGTGGTCGCCCGCACCGGGACCCATGCCGCTGCGGCCTACCATGTGCCCAGCGTGGACGTCGTGGCCAGTGCCTACTACACCAACAACCCCCCGGCGGGGGCCTTCCGGGGATTCGGTGTCAATCAATCCAACTTCGCCATGGAAAGCCTGGTGGACGAACTCTGCATCCAGGGCGGCTTCGATCGCTGGCAGTTTCGCTACGACAACGCCCTTACCGCCGGGCGCATGACAACAACCGGTCATGTGTTAGGTGAGGGCGTCGGTCTGCACCAGTGTCTGGAGGCTGTCAAAGATGCCTTCTATCAGGCCGAGTATGCCGGACTGGCCTGCGCCATTAAGAACTGCGGCATCGGTAACGGCCTGGAGGAGATCAGCGAGACGCGCCTTAAGGTCGTGGCTTCCGATCGCATTGACCTCCATCACGGCTGGACCGAAATGGGCCAGGGCATTCACACGATCGCCCGCCAAATACTGTGCGAGGTGCTGGGCATAGACAGTTCGGTGCAGATCGATGTCAAGTGCTCCACCGCGGCGGGAGCCAAGGGCGGCGTCACCACCGCCAGCCGGGGCACCGCACTGCTGGGAAACTCCGTCATCGCAGCCGCCCAAAAACTGAAGGCCGACCTCGAGGGCCGCATGCTGGCCGATTTGGTCGGCAAGGAATACTTCGCCCGTTACGTGGTGGACTGGACCACTGATCATAATGTGGATGGCGAGATCGTGAGCCACTTCTCCTACGGCTATGCGACGCATCTGGCTGTGCTGGACAAGGACGGCAATCTCCAAACCATCCACGCCGCCCATGACGGCGGTAGAATCATCAACCCCATCCTCTACGAAGGCCAAATCGAAGGCGGTGTGGTCATGGGAATCGGGTACGCGCTCAGTGAAAAACTGCCCCTCAAGGGCGGTCGCCTGACCTCGGAGCGCATGTCAAAACTGGGGCTGCCCAAAGCCAAGGATGTTCCGGAAATCAAAACAATCGGCGTGGAGTGTGCCGATCCGATGGGACCCTTTGGTGCCAAAGGCGTCGGTGAGATTGTCTGCATCCCGACTGCGGCGGCCATTGCCAACGCGTATTGCCGATTTGACGGAAAGCGTCGCTACCGGTTGCCCTTGTCACCATTGGCTGCCAAAAGCAAGCAATGAATGGCTTAAAGTTATAATTCTGAGCCCTACTACCCGGCTTTGATTGCCCACTGGAAGGGGCTTACTTTATAGTGACTGGGTTTAAATCCGAATATCGAATTTCGAATTTATCTTAACCAAATTTCGACACCGCCAGTTAACTATGACCTGACAATGAGGACCACGCTTTCAATTTAGAAGTAAACCGAACCGGAGAGGACAGTTCCATGACTTTATATCTGAAAGACTGCACGTTTTTGAATTGGGATAGTTTTGATATTACACGATCGAATCTGGCCGTTGAAGAAGACCCTCGGAAGGGGATATCCTTTTTGGCGAGTGTGCCTTCATCGGATAACCTCAGTCCGCAAGATCGCGTGATAGACTGCACCGGCAAGCTGGTGACCAAATCCTTCGGCTGTGGCCACCACCATATTTACTCTACCCTGGCGCGAGGCATGCCTGCACCGCGCAAGATACCGGCAAATTTCACTGAGATACTCCAGTACGTCTGGTGGCATATAGACAAACGCCTGGATTTGGAGATGATCGAGGCCAGTGCCCTGGCTTCCGCCATCTACTGCGCCAAAAACGGTGTGACCTTTGTCATCGACCATCACGCCTCGCCCCTGGCGATTAGAGGCTCTTTGTCTGCCATTGCCCAAGCCTTCGACCGGGTGGGAATCGCCCACATGTTGTGTTATGAGATCTCCGATCGTGACGGTGAAGGTCCTCGAGAAGAGGGGTTGGCCGAAAGCGATAACTTTTTAGCGGCGGGCCATCCAGGTCATGTGGGATTGCACGCTTCCTTTACGGTGGGAGATTCACTTTTGGAAAAAGCGGTCGCGCTGGCCCGCAAACACGACAGCGGTCTACACGTGCACGTGGCCGAGGACAGGGCCGATCAGGAGGATTCCTTGGCCAAGTATGACCAACGGGTGGTAGAGCGTTTTGAGAAGGCCGGTGCCCTGGAACTGAAAAAGTCCATCTTCGCCCACTGCATTCACCTCACGGATCGGGAAAAGGCCTTGTTGCGGGAATCAGGCGTCTGGGTGGTCCAGAACGTGGAGAGCAACCAAAACAACAATGTGGGCGTGGCCGGCTATACCTTTATCACCGATAACGTGATGCTGGGTACCGACGGCATGCACTGCGACATGCTGCGCAGCGCCAAGGCCGCTTTCCTTGTGGGCCAGTCCACGGAAGGCATCGGTTTCGACGGGGTTTATCGGCGCTTTCGTAACGTACACCGCTATGCGCAGGCATTCGATTTTCGCGGAGATGGAGAAAATAACTTAGTGATACTTGACTATGATTCGCCTACCGAGGTAACCTCGGAAAATTTCCTGGGACATTTCGTCTATGGTATCGATGCCCGCCATGTGGAAACGGTTATCTGCTCTGGCAAGGTGATCGTAGAAAACGGCAAGGTGACCCATGTGGATGAGGACGATGTGCTGACTTTTGCCAGGGAAATGGGCAAAAAACTGTGGGGTAAAATGTAATCTACAGACCTCTTAATTCATAATATAAAAGTGACCGTAGACATTAATATATACCGAGGAGTTGCCCATAAATTGGACATTCGGTCGGTCTGGGTTAAAAGGAGATGACACGATGAGCAGTGACAAATTTTGGGGCTGTCACATCGAGACCCTGCTCCAGTGGATCCTGGAAGAAGAAAAGCAGGGACAGATTTTCGGGATTCCCAAAGAACTCTTTTTCATCCCCACAGAGACGGACCCTTTCCGGATTCGCCGCTATGGGCAGCTTTTGGAGACACCCCTGGGGGTAGCGGCCGGCCCCCACACTCAGCTTTCCCTGAACCTGATCGCCGCCTGGCTGACCGGGGCCCGTTATTTAGAATTGAAAACGGTCCAGGTGTTGGACGAACTGGAGGTCACCAAGCCCTGCATCGATATGACCGATGAGGGCTACAACTGCGAATGGTCTCAGGAGCTGAAGCTGGACCAATCCTTTGATGAATACCTGAATGCCTGGATCGTATTGCACATTCTCAAGGATAAGTTCGGCTGGGGTATCTCCGAGGAGAGAGGATTTATCTTCAATATGAGCGTAGGATACAATTTGGAGGGTATCCTCAGCGATACTGTCCAGCGCTTCCTAGACCGCATGCAGGATTGCACGGAGGAAAAAAGCGCCAAGATTGAACGTTTGGCCAAACTTTACCCCAGGGTCAGGGAGCTGGATATCCCAAGCCGCATCTCCGACAACGTAACAATATCGACCATGCACGGCTGCCCGCCGGACGAGGTGGAAAAGATCGGCCGTTATTTTGTGACCGAGCGTAATCTCAATACCACCATCAAGCTCAATCCAACCCTTTTGGGACCTGAACGTTTGCGAGGCATCCTCAACGACAAACTGGGCTTTGAGACGGTAGTGCCGGATCTGGCCTTTGACCACGATCTCAAATACATCGACGGCGTGGCCCTGATCCGTGCGCTTCTGGCCGACGCCGAAAAAACCGGGGTGGCCTTCAACATCAAACTAACCAATACACTGGAGACCAGCAACCAGGAGCAGAATCTGCCCAAAAACGAGCAAATGGTCTACATGAGCGGCCGCGCCTTGCATCCCATCAGTATCAACCTGGCCGCTCGTTTGCAGGCGGAGTTCGAGGGCGTCCTGGATATATCCTTTTCGGCCGGGACCGATTGCTTTAACTTCGCCGATGTCATTGCCTGCGGTCTGAAACCGGTCACGGTCTGCTCCGACATATTGAAACCCGGCGGCTATGGTCGCCTGTCACAGTACCTGAAGGAGCTGGGTAAAGCCATCCTTGACAGCGGCGCCAAGACCATAGAAGACTTCATCCTGGCCCGCAGCGCCGAGACTGAGGATCAACAAAAGGCCGGGCTGAGGAATCTTCAAGCGTATGCTGAAGCGGTGTCTAAAAAGCACGCCTACCAAAAGACTCGTTTCCCTTATGATAACATCAAAACCCACCTCGAGCTCCATACGTTTGATTGCATCGCAGCTCCCTGCATGACGACCTGTCCCGTCAGTCAGGACATCCCCGGTTATATGTATTACACGGCCCGGGGAGACTATGCCAAGGCACACCAGGTGATTCTGGAGACCAACCCCTTTCCCAACATTCAGGGCATGGTTTGCGATCATTTGTGCCAAACCAAATGTACGCGCATCAATTACGACGACCCCTTGTTGATCAGGGAGATCAAGCGCTTCATTGCTCAAAGAAGCGACCGGGCCGGCGGGCTCAAGGTGGCTCCACTCAATGGGATCAAGGTGGCCATCATCGGGGCCGGGCCCTCCGGATTGGCCTGCGCCCATTTTCTGGCACTGGATGGATTTGAAGTCCAAATATTCGAGAGCAAGGCGTTTGCGGGGGGATGGGCCTCGGATGCCATCCCAACGTTCCGGCTCGACGAGGCCAGCATCCGCGAAGACATCGATGCGATCTTGGGACTGGGTGTCGACATCCAATATCGGACCCAAATCGACCGCCAAAGATTCGAGCAGCTGCGCCGTGATTGCGATTATGTTTATATCGCCATCGGGGCCCAGGAGGGCACCGAATTGGGTGTTCCCGGCGAAGACGCCGAAGGGGTCATGGATCAGTTGCGCTTTTTAAGCGCGGTTCGCCGCGGCGAGCGGCCGAATCTTGGAAAGAAAGTGGCCGTCATTGGCGGCGGCAATTCGGCCATGGATGCAGCCCGTACTGCAAAACGCCTGGTCGGCGAGGAGGGTGAGGTCAGCGTCGTCTATCGGCGCACCCGTCAAGAAATGCCGGCTGCTGCCGAGGAAGTTCAGGCCATGATCGATGAAGGCATTCAGCTGATCGAACTGACCGCCCCCGAGTGCATGCTGGTCGAAGACGGTCGTGTGCGATCCAATCTGTGTTTTCGCATGGAGCTCGGAGAAAAAGATGACAGCGGTCGACCCCGGCCGATCAAACTCGACGGTTCCGAATTCGAATTGAATGTTGACAGTGTTATTTCGGCCATCGGTCAGCGCGTCAACCTTGATTTCTTCCCCGAAAAGAAACTGGAAATCAATCCGGCTACCCATGAGACCCAGCTCGAAAACGTATTCGCCGGCGGCGACGCTGTCCGCGGGGCCTCCACCCTCATCAAGGCCATTGGTGACGGCAAGAAGGTGGCCGAGACCATCAAACGACGTGCTCTAAAGGATTTAAGGGTTCCGGAGAGCGTTTCAGCGAAAGCATCGGACCCCGTGGATTTGAAGCGTCGCAAAGCCCATCGGGAATTAGGCGCCGAATTGCCGGAAATCGGCTTTGCTGAACGCTCCGGATTCGAGATGGTGATTAAAACCCTGGATGAGGATGCGGCCCAAAAAGAGGCTGGCCGCTGTCTGCAGTGTGACGAAGTCTGCAGTATCTGTGTGACGGTTTGTCCAAATCGCGCCAATATCGAGTTTTCGGTGGAACCCCTGGAATTTAAATTGCAGCAGGCGCAGCAGACCGGCAACGGTATAGAAATTTCAGATATCGAGACGGTTCGCATCGAACAGAAATACCAGATCCTGAATTTGGGTGATTATTGTAACGAATGCGGCAACTGTGCTACCTTTTGTCCGACCAGCGGCGCACCTTACCAGGATAAGGCCAAGTTCCACCTGACGGCCGAGAGCTTTGCCTCCGCGCGGATCGGTTACTATTTCAGCGCCGATAACCGACTTGCGTACAAACACGAAGAGCGCCGCGCCGATCTTGAGATCTCTGCGGACGGTTACATCTATGAAAATGAAGCGGTAAGGGTCAACCTGAGTAATGATTACATGGTCCAAAAGGTCGAATTGAAAGGCAACGGCAACGCTGCCGTAAACCTGCGGCATGCCGCGGAAATGGCGATCCTCGCCCAGGCAGCGCGCCACGTGCTGCCCCTGGCACTAAGGGATATTGAATATTGAAGATTGCAGAATGAATATTAAGGATTTCAGTCTATTTTATTGTTGTTCGTGCTTTATTTATGAGGCAAGCGATAATAAAAAAAGATAGAATACCACAAATCTTCAATTTTCAATCGTCAATCTTCAATCTATCCGGTTCCGCTTAGCGGTAAAATAAGCACCTTAACCAAAAACCATTCGAAATTGGAATGTAATCATGGCAGTCGGCAAAGCAGTGCAAAGAGTGGATGGCGTGGCCAAAGTCACCGGCAAGGCCCGTTATACGGATGACTTCTCCATGCCCGGTATGCGCGTGGCCAAGTTCCTGAGGAGTTCCATCGCCCACGGCCGGGTGATTCGTATCGATACCGGCCAAGCCCGGGGGCTGCCGGGAGTGGACGGGGTTTTCACCTACGAAGACATCCCCAAAAAGATATTCGCCACAGCCGGGCATCCATTTTCTTTGGATCCGGGCCATACCGACGTGGCCGACCGGCGGCTTTTAACCGATCATATTCGCTACCAGGGCGATGAGATTGCGGTGGTGGTGGCCGAAAACGAACTGACCGCCCAAAAGGCGCTGGCCCTCATCGAACTGGAATATGAGTCCTACCGGCCCTTGGTGCGCATGGACGATGTCTTGGCCGAAGATGCACCCGAAATCCATAAAAGGACCCGAAACATCGTCAAGGAGCATGCCTATACGGCCGGCGGCGACTGGGAGCAGGCCAAGGAGGAATCGGATCACCTGATCGAAGGCTGCTATGAAACCCAGGTAATGCAGCACTGCCACCTGGAGAACCACACGGCTTACGCCTATATGAACGATCTGGAGCACATCGTCATCGTGTCGTCTACCCAGATTCCGCATATCGTGCGGCGCATCGTGGGTGAAGCCCTGGAACTGCCCTTAAGCCGGATCCGCGTCATCAAACCTTTCGTAGGGGGCGGATTCGGCAACAAGCAGGACGCCGTGCTGGAACCCATGGTGGCGTTTCTGACACTGAAGCTGGGCGGTGTGCCGGTCAAGTTGAGACTGGACCGCGAAGAGTGTATGATCGGCACCCGGGTGCGCCATCCCTTCCGGGTAAAATTGCAGGTGGGTCTGCAAAAGGACGGCACCGTGAAATTGATCAACCTCGACGCGCTATCCAATACCGGCGCCTACGCTTCTCACGGGCACTCCATCGCCGCGGCCGCCGCCGCCAAGGCGCATTATATGTATCCGCGGGCGGTCTATCGCTGTCACGCCCGCACGATTTACGGTAACTTCCCGGCGGCCGGCGCCATGCGGGGGTACGGCTCGCCCCAGATGACCTTTGCGGTCGACTGCGTCATGGAAGATGCCGCGCGCACCCTGAACATGGATTCCGTGGAATTTCGGCTCAAGAATGCGGTCAAGCCGGGCGACATGAACCAGATCGGTAAGCGGCCCATACTGACGGCCGGGCTGATGGAATGCATTGAAAAAGGGAAACAGCTGATCGGCTGGGAAAAAAAACGTGCCGAATGGCCCCAATCCCAAAACGGACCGCTTCGGCGTGGCCTGGGCGTGGCCTGTTTCAGTTACCTCTCCGGGACCTATCCGGTCTGTGTAGAGGTGGCCAGCGCCGCTCTCACTTTGAACCAGGATGGTTCGGTGCATCTGCGGGTGGGGGCCACCGAGATCGGCCAGGGTTCGGATACGGCCTTTGCCCAGATGGCGGCTGAAACCCTGGGAATACCATTTACCAAGGTGCACCTGGTCTCCACCCAGGATACCGACGTCACCCCCTTTGACACCGGTGCCTATGCCTCACGCCAAACCTACGTTGGCGGCCAGGCGGTGATGCGCACCGCCCAACAACTCAAGGAAAAAATCCTGGACTATGTCGGTATCATCACGGGGATGAATCCCCCGGATCTCGACATCCTGGATGGAAATATCGTGGTCGCCCGGACACCCAAGACAGCCGTAATGAGCCTGGAGAACGTCGCCATGGACGCTTATTACGATAAAAACCGCGGCGGCCAGCTCACGGCTGAGGTCAGCTACAAGACGCGCACCAACGCGCCCTCCTTCGGGTGCACCTACGTGGATCTGGAAGTGGATGTCCCCATGTGCAAGGTCAAGATTAACGAGATCTACAACGTGCATGACTGCGGGGTGGTCATCAACCCCTTAAACGCCGAAGGGCAGGTGCACGGCGGCATGGCCATGGGCATCGGCGCCGGTCTCTTCGAAGCGCTCATGATTGATCCCGACTCCGGGCGAATCTACAATAACAACATGTTGGACTACAAAGTACCGACCATCATGGACATCCCCGATCTGGGCATGGCTTTCGTGGAGACCCGGGAGCCCACACATCCGTATGGTAGCAAGTCCCTGGGTGAGCCACCGGTGCTGTCGCCCGCTCCGGCCATCCGTAATGCGATCTTGGATGCCACCGGTGTGGCCATCAACGAACTGCCCCTCAACCCCAAAACCCTGTTCAAGCATTTCAAGGAGGCCGGGTTGATTTAGGCCCTTATCGGGTTTTATCTGACAAGGTGTTGCAAGGAACGTAAGCTTTCAGGTTTCGGTGTTCAGGTGTCAGGGGAAAGAAGACAGAAGACAGAAAGCAGAGGACAGAAGTCTGAAAGTGGGCATTCGAAAGACGGAGCGCAGCGACACCATAATTTTAGTCATTTCAAAATTTTAGCTCATTTTTGCTCATTATTTCTAAACAGGTAAACGCCAATGTTTGATCTAAACAGTTATCACAAAGCAAGTACGGTTAATGAAGCCATCGCGCTTCTGGCGCAGAATCCCCAAGCAATCCCCATTGCCGGCGGAACAGACGTGCTGGTCCGCTTGCATCAACGGCATCCGGACTACCGCCATCTGGTCGATATTCACGACGTGGCGGAGCTGAAAAGCATCTCTATAGAACCCGATGGGTCCATCGTCATCGGATCCGGGGCCACTTTCACCGACCTAATGGATGCCAAAGCCATCACCACCCATATTCCGGTCCTGGCCGAGGGGGCATCCTGGGTGGGAGGTCAGCAGGTGCGTAATATGGCCACCGTGGGCGGCAATATTAGCAATGGCGCCCCCAGTGCAGACAGCGCCGCGCCCCTGCTGGTCCTCAACGCCGTCGTGGTACTGAAGGGGCCTCAAGGCATCCGCCAATTGCCTTTGCATGAGTTTTACCAGGGACCCAGCCGGGTGGACTTGCAACAGGCTGAAATCATGACCGCATTGCGAATCGCCCCGGACGACTACCAATGCTGGTTCGCCAGCTATTACAAGTACGCCATGCGCGACGCTATGGACATCGCCACCATTGGCTGCGCGGTGGCCTGCAAGCTGGAGGGCAAGCGGGTTTCCAGATTACGCATGGCCTACACGGTGGCGGGTCCCACCCCCCTGCGTTGCTGGAAGACGGAGAAAAAGGCAAGGGGTGCGGTTGCGGATCAGGCCCTGTTGCAGCTCGTCAGTGCTTCAGTGCTGGCTGATCTCCGGCCGCGGGAGTCCTGGCGATCGCCCAAGGCTTTCCGTGAGCAGATCATCAAGACCCTGGCGGAACGGGTGTTACAAAAAACCCTTAATCAAGGTGGAATATGCTTATGATGAACCGTAATATATCCTTTACGATCAACGCTAAACCCACGACCCTGACGGTGGACGTGCGGCAGTCCCTGCTCGAGGTGCTGCGGGAGCATGGCTACACCAGCGTCAAAGAAGGCTGCGGGGTCGGAGAATGCGGCGCCTGCACCGTGCTGGTGGATGATGTCCCGCTGGATTCATGCCTGTATCTGGCAATTTGGGTCGACGGCCGCAGCGTCCGCACCGTCGAGGGCGAAACCATGCAAGGCCAGCTCTCAGAGGTGCAGCAAGCCTATCTGGACACGGGCGCCGTGCAATGCGGTTTCTGCACGCCGGGCCTGATCATGACCTCTACGGCCTTCGTGGAAAAGTACAAGGGCAAGGAAAAGGTCTCCCGTACGGAGATCAGGCGCGCCCATGCCGGCAACCTGTGCCGCTGCACCGGCTACGAGGGCATCATCCGGGCGGTGGAACAATGTTTGACAGTCGAAGAAGACGAGGAGCCCGACAAAGGTCTGGCATGTGAAATCAAATAGGCTATGGACGGAAGGTTTACTAAAATAATGAACATCGAACGTCGAATGAATGTATTCAGTCTGTTTTAAAAAAGATTTCGCGAAGCGATTCCATCCTTCGTCATTCGTTATTCGATATCCTGCGGTTCGCTGTTTAATCCAGACCACCGAAACGGGCAGTCTAGGCATCATGAAACGGTGCCATTTTTGAAAGGGGTTATTTATGAACGAAAATACAATGGATGTTGACCGTGAAGCGGAAGAGGATGTCTTCGATCTCATCTACCAACTCGAGGACAATCCCCCTGTCAAGGAAGGAATGTTCGCAGCCCTTCAGCACCTTTTGGCAATTATTGTCGGAATTATTACCCCAACCCTGATTATTGGAGGCGTCCTGGGCTTGGGCAGCGAGATTCCATATCTGATAAGTATGGCTCTGTTTGTTTCAGGTGTGGCCACATTCATCCAGGTAAAACGGATCGGACCGGTAGGCTCCGGTATTTTGAGCATCCAGGGAACCAGTTTTGCTTTCCTGGGGGCCATATTGACGGCCGGATTTTTGGTTAAAAATCAGGGCGGCGGCCCCGATGAGATTTTGTCAACGATCTTTGGTATATGTTTCTTTGGCGCCTTTATTGAGATGATCCTCAGCCGTTTCCTGCAACACCTGAGAAAGATAATTACACCGGTGGTTACCGGAACGGTTGTGACCCTCATCGGACTTAGTTTGGTCAAGGTGGGAATCATGGATATGGCCGGCGGCAAATGGCTGCTGGACAACAAACCGGATCTGTTTGGCAGCGCGCAGAACCTTTTTCTGGCGTTTCTTGTGCTGGTTATCGTAATTGTCTTGACCAGCAGCAAAAATCAATTTCTGAGAATGGGCTCCATCGTGATCGGATTGATCGTCGGGTACATCATTGCCGCGTTTATGGGTAAGGTCAATTTTAGCGCATTGCAGGGCTTGCCCCTGATAAATATCCCCATCCCGTTTAAATATGGTTTCAGCTTTAGTCTAACCGCCTTCATCCCGGTTGCGTTTATCTACCTGATCACAACCATCGAATCGACGGGAGACCTAACGGCCACATCGATGGTATCCGGCCAACCGATCACAGGGGACCTATACATGAGGAGGATCAAGGGCGGCGTCTTGGGAGACGGTGTCAATTCCGCTATCGCCGCCATGCTCAATACGTTCCCCAATACGACCTTCAGTCAAAACAACGGTGTGATCCAGCTTACCGGCATTGCCAGTCGTTATGTCGGAATGTATCTGGCCGGTTTCCTGGTTCTACTAGGCTTGTTTCCGGTCATCGGAGCGTTTTTCCGTTCCTTACCGAGCCCCGTGCTCGGGGGGGCGACCATTGTCATGTTCGGGACGGTCGGCGCGGCAGGTATCAGGATCATCGCTTCCAGTGAGATAGACAGACGAGATATGATTATTATGGCGGTTGCCTTCGGTCTGGGATTCGGAGTGGCCTATGTGCCGGAGTTTCTCAATAAGGCGCCCAAGGCCATCCAGCAGATTTTCGGATCGGCGGTGACTACCGGCGGGATTTCGGCACTGCTGCTGAATACGGTTTTACCGGGTCGCAAAGAGAAGTGATGTCCAATGCAACTTCTAACCCGGAACTCGTAACCCGAAACCCGTAACCCGCAACCCTGAACGGTGAACTTTAAACCTGTGAACGGTTAGGTTTCAAAAAAGGGGGACCATTTAATGATTAAGGAATTTTTTAAACCGCAAACCATCGCCGAAGCGGTATCCCTGAAAGATAAGTATAGGGATGAGGCGGTATTTATGGCCGGCGGTACGGACGTGAATTGCAGGGATGTAACCGCTGCGGTTGAAAAGGTCATTGGTATCGAACAGTTGAAGCTTAGAAAGATATCAAAGACAGATGAAGCGCTGTTAATCGGCGCCGGCGTTACGATTCAGGAACTAATTGATTCACCCAAGATTCCGGATCAGCTGACGATTGCCGCCGGGCATTTTGTGAACCGCAATATCAGAAACATTGCTACCATCGGCGGTAATATCGCCTCTAATCATACCACCTCCAACTTGATACCGATTCTTGTTGCTCTGGATGCCGAATTGAAGCTGGCCGGCTCAGAATCTTCGGTGTCCGTTTATGATTATATTACACAGGAAATGAGCCGTCTTATCGAAAGTATTACGATTTCATCGAATAACTTAAAGAAACCCTATGGCTTACGGAGATTTTCTCATACGGCCAATGATATCTCAATTATAGTGGCGGCCGTCACGTTCGATATCCGGAATGAAATCATTTTTAACGTCAGAGTCGCCGTCGGCGGTGTCAGCAAACACGTGGTGCGCTTGAAGGAGTTGGAAAGCAAATTGGAAGGAAATAAGCTGCCGGCGCGCACGGAAATTGAAGAGATGGTGAGAAAGGCGGTAACCCCGCTTAAGGATATCCGCGGCGGGGTCCGGTTTAAGAAATACCTGGCGGGGATTTTGGTAAGTGATTGCATTTATAGTGCCCAAACCGGAACAAAAATGACGATTGACGAATGACGAATGGCGGAGCGAAGCGACCTCCACAATTCTTCATTCGTCATTCTTCATTAGTCATTTAAAAAAGGGGGCCGGAGTAAAACATGAAAATAAACGTAACCCTAAATGGAGTGCCAAAAACGATATTCACGGAACCGGGTGAGAATGTCAGACACCTGCTGGCGCGCGAAGGCATCGTCTCCCTGCGAAACGGTTGCGACGCTCAGGGTGTCTGCGGAGCGTGTGCAGTTATCCTTAACGGTAAGGTGGTAAATTCCTGTTTGCTGGTGGCGCCGCAAATTGACGGCAAAGAAATTACGACCGTCGATTCACTGGCAACCGGCAGGGAGCTTTCACCGGTTCAGTCGGCCATGGTCGCTGCGGGGATTGTCCAGTGCGGTTATTGTACCCCGTCGATGGAATTGGCCATAGAGGATTTGCTGAAGCGCGTAGAAAATCCCACCCGTGGACAAGTGCAAGATGCCCTATCCGGAAACCTTTGCCGATGTACCGGTTATGAACAGATATTTACGGCCGTAGAAATCGCTAAAGAACGGTTGAAAGAGCCTGGCTATCGGCAACGGGTGGCGCCCGATTTCAGGGAGGATTTGCGCATCGTCGGCAAGGCACAACTTAAAGTAGACGGCCCTAAACTGGCGCGCGGCGAGAAGGCCTTTGTTGAGGATATGGTCGAACCCGGGTCGTGTTATCTGAAAATGCTGAGAAGCCCTCATGCCCATGCCTATATCAGCAATATTGACGTTACCCAAGCTGAGAAAATACCGGGCGTGGTCACCATTTTAACCTATAAGAACTGCCCGGAAATTTATTATACCCAGGCCGGCCAGGGATTTCCGGAGCCTTCGCCGTATGACAGAAAATTAATGGGACGTAAGGTATTACATGTAGGGGATAGAGTCGCGGCCGTCGTGGCTGAATCGCCTGAGATCGCAGAAGAGGCCGTTAAGAAAATCCAAGTTGAATATGACATATTAAAACCGGTGTTAACCATCGACGACGCCATGGCGCCAGGCGCGCCGATTGTCCGTAATGCCGAAATAGAATACGTTCACAGCGCTCCTCAAGACCTTGATAATTCAAATATAGACCCCCGTGAAGGGAAAATTATTTATCGTTTCCCCATCGGGGCAGACCCGCGTAAGAATCTGGCTGCCAGTGCGGTGGGCGGCATCGGTGACGTTCATAAAGGATTTGAGGAAGCCGACGTCATTCTGGAAAGTGAGTATGAAACCACTCAGGTTCACTGTACGCCCTTGGAACCGCATGTCGTTTATACCAGAATGGATGGTGACCGGCTGATTATCCATGCGTCGACGCAGACACCCTGGTGTATCAGAAGAACGGTTGCACGCGCCCTTGAAATAAGTGAAAACAAAATCAGAGTCATTAAAGAACGTGTCGGCGGCGGATTTGGCTCCAAGCAGGACGTGCTTTTGGAGGAGGTTGCGGCCTATCTGACATGGGCCACCGGCCGGTCGATATTATTCCGATATACGCGTGAAGAAGATTTTATCGCTTCGAGCAGCCGGCATCCGCTGAAGATAAAGGTAAAATTAGGTGCCCGCCAAAATGGCCGCTTAACAGCCATATATATGGACGTAAAAGCCAATACCGGACCGTACGGCAACCACTGTTTAACCGTTCCCGTAAATGCCGTCTCAAAGTCCATGCCGTTGTTTTTATGCGACAATGTCGGATTCGAGGTGAAATCATATTATACGAATATACCCCCGACAGGCGCATACCAGGGCTATGGAGCACCGCAAGGCTCCTATGCCCTCCAAACAGCCATGGCGGAATTGGCCGCAAAACTGGGAATCGATCAGCTGGAATTGATTGAAAAAAACAGGGTCCGTCAAGGCGTCATGCTCGAAATTCTCAAATGTCTTGGGGAGGGACGCGAAGGCAAACCGGAGCGTGTTGCCAGCTGCGGGTTGGGACCGGCATTAAGAAAAGGTGCCAAGCTGATTCACTGGGGTCGAAAAAAAGAAAGTGATGATCCTGATATAAAAATCGGCCAGGGCGTGGTGATCGTGCAGCAGGGTTCGGGATTGCCGGGTCTTGATTCGGCCAGCGCCGTGCTCAGGATGCTCGGTGACGGAACATTTACCTTACTCAGCGGCGGCGCTGATTTGGGTACCGGTTTGGATACGGTGGCGGTAAAAGTGGCGGCTGAATGTCTGTGCACGGATATGAGCAACATCGCAATTATTTCGGGTGATACCGATGCAACGCCATTTGATACCGGCGCTTATGCTTCCAGCGGCACCTTTTTTTCCGGTAATGCCGCCTTGGAAGCAGCCAAGCTCATGAAAGAAAAGATCCTTGAGGTCGCGGCTCAAATGTTGAAAGAAGATAAACAAGATTTGCAAATCCTGTGTCCCGGAATAGTAAAAGGTAAAAAGGGCGCCATCACCTATCAAAAGATTGAAACATTTTCAGAAAAAGGCACCGGCGGAGGCCAACTGGTCGCGTCGGCCAGTTTTACGACCGATGATTCAGCGTTTCCCTATGGTGCCCATTTCTGTCAGGTGGCCGTCAATACCCGCACAGGGGAGGTCAAGATTCAAAAATATTACGCATTGCAGGACTGCGGTACGCCCATAAACCCGGAATTGGCCCTAGGACAGATACACGGCGGTGTATTAAAAGCAATTGGTCACTCATTGTACGAAGAAATGATTTTAGATGAGACCGGCAAGTGTTTAAATACCAGTCTGAAGGATTATAAAGTACCGATGATCCATGATCTGCCGCAAGATTTCCGGGCCGAGTTGGTATTTACCGATGATCCTTTCGGACCCTTCGGCGGCAAGTCAGTCGGAGAAATCAGCACGAACGGTGCCGCTCCGGTGATTGCCATCGCAATCCACGATGCGATCGGTATATGGATCAGAAATTGGCCGTTCACACCGGAGAAAATTCTCAAAGCCATCGGGAAGATTTAGTATTCCGTATCCTTCAGTGGTGAACTCTTAGGCAAGAACATTCACTTTA
>CALZJV010000038.1 GCA_945787595.1 uncultured Desulfobacterales bacterium
TTTCGGTGTCCCGCTGTATGATCTGAGCATCATCGACCGCTTCCCGGCCGGATTCAAATACGTGGCTGATTCGGCCCGTATGAACGGGACGGCGGCCGAGCCGCAGATCAATGGCCGGGAGATGGTCTGGGATGGCCTCCAACTGCAAGCGAGTGGGCAAATTACCATCAAGCTGCTGCTGGTGGTTGGTTCCGGCGTTTCCGAAGGTGAATATGTCAACCGTGCGCTGGTGTTCGACAACGTCATCGGCGCCAACATCTCAGGGGAAGCAACCGCCACCGTGCGGGTCATCCCCGACCCGGACTTCGATTGCACCGATGTGATCGGCAAGGTGTTCGACGACGGCAACCTGAACGGTTACCAGGACAAGGGCGAGGAAGGGCTGGCCGGTGTGCGGGTAGTCACGGTGCGCGGCCTGATAGCTACTACAGACGTACACGGGCGTTTCCACATCACCTGTGCGGCCGTACCCGACGAGGATCGCGGCAGCAACTTTATCCTCAAACTGGACGAACGCAGCCTGCCCACCGGTTACCGCCTGACGACCGAAAATCCGCGCGTGCAGCGCGCCACTCGCGGCAAGATGATCCGTTTCAACTTTGGCGCGACCATCCACCGCGTGGTTCGAATCGATATTGCCGGCGGCGTATTCGAGCCGAATACCAGTCTGCTGCGGCTGCAATGGAGTTCCAGGATCGATCGGTTGCTGGCAGAGCTGAAGAAGGCGCCGTCCATTCTGCGTCTATCTTACCTTGCCGATATCGAACGAGAAGGCTTGGTGCATAAACGTTTGCGTGCCCTAAAAAAGAAAATCTCAGGGCAATGGAAAAAGTCGGGGGGAGGCTACCGGCTATTGATTGAAACTGAAGTCTTCTGGCGGCGCGGTGCTCCGCTGGCTAATTAACGATAACACAATGATGGAATGATAGCAAAATGATGGAATCCATACCCCTGAAACCACTGACGCTGATGCGATTCATACTGAAGCGCGGTATCGCCGTCTTGTGTCTGTGCGTGGTCGCCGCCGCAGGTGCAGGGGTTTCTTCCGGGGATACGGGGGTAAAAGAAACAGATACGCACGGGGAGGCGACCGAGATGCATCTGCCGGCAGACCGGACCTTCAAACCCTGGATCCATGACCCGTCCATATTCGAGACGGACGAGGGTGATCGTACGGAGAGGCGTGAGGGCGTCGATAAGGAGGTTACAACGATCAAGCTTGATAATCTGGTTCCACCCATCCATTTTGGCCTTGGTGAAACAGAGATTCCAGAAAACTATCTTCAGCTTCTTCGCGAAGTGCTCGACAGCATGCGCGATCGCGCCAATGTCCGACTCCACTTTATAGGTTATACCGATTCCCTGCCGCTCAGGGGGGACCTGATAGAGCAGTACCGCGACAATGTGGGGCTGTCGCGTGAACGGGCGGGCACCACTGCCGAATATTGCCAACGCGCCCTGGACCTTCCGCCCGAAGCCATTTCCTATGAAGGGCTCGGTGACAGCCGGCCGGTTGCCGACAATGCGACTGAAAAGGGGCGGCAGCTCAACCGGCGCGTGGAAGTGCAGGTTTGGTACGATGAGATCAGCGAAAAGCTGGTCGAGAAGGAAGTGATCGTTCCCCGTGAGGTTAATCGCATCAAAGTGTGCCGGACTGAGACAGTCTGCAAATTGCGTTATAAGGAGGGCCGTTCCCATAGGGCGCTCGTAAAGAATCTGATTGCCCCCCTTCATTACGACGAAGGCTTTGCGGATGTGGCCGACGTATTTCTGAGCCAGATCCGGCGTGCGTTTGCCAATTTCAACGGCAAACAGAATCTCGTCGTCAAGTTTATCGCCTATACGGATAACATCCCCCTGAAAGGACGGAATGAGCGCATTTACGGCGACAAAACCGGACTCTCCAAAGCGGTTGCCCGTCGCATTTCAATCGCTGTTCAGGAAGCGATGGGATGGTCCAATTCCGCTGTTGAAAGCGAAGGCAGGGGAGCGTTGCAGCCCATCGCCTCAAACGATACGCAACAAGGACGAGCGGTGAACCGGCGTATCGAAGTCGAGTTCTGGCATGACGATCCGTTGCAGGATCTGCCCGATGAGCCGCAACTGTGCCCTGACGCCGCCGGTGCCGAAACCGTCACCCGGGTCTACAACCCGCCGTCGGGGGACATCGATCCGATCCTGTTCGAAAACGGACAACCTGCCATACCCGGAGGATACACTGAGCATTTGCAGCACATTTTTGATCAAATCAGCCACAAGACCAACGTTCGCTTACGGTTTGTCGGCTATACAAGCAACAGGCGCCTCGACCGTCGTACAGCTGCAGTTTACGGGGATGACATCGGTTTGTCCATGGCGCGCGCGCGCCGTTCCATGGAGATCGTCCGTGAAAAAATGGGATTGAACTTGGGGCAGACGGAGTTCGACGGGCGCGGCTACGTCCAGTCCGCTGACGTCGTAAACGCCGGCTTTGTCGAGTCCGATACGTCACGTGTCCAGGTACAGGTTGTCTACGATGAGCCCGTCGTCCTTGATGACTACGAAGGTGTTGAGATCACCCCGATAACCCGCGAGGTGCGTACGGCGGATCCTTTTGGGTTGAATTTCATGCGGATTACGGTCGACGGAAAGCCCCTTGATGATCCCGGCAAATGCAGCTCGGACGTGCAGCGCTGCACTGACGTCGCCCTCCAGGAGGCCGACATCCAGTTCAAATACGATAGTCTGAAGCTCGAACCGCGGCTGAACGTAACCGCCTGGCCACGCAGCATTCGTTATCAAGATCGGGAAGATACGGAGTTTCCCGAAAACCGGGTACACTTCCGCCTGTACACCAATTACCGCAGCTTCATCCAGCGCTCGGAGGTCAGAATTTTTCACCAGGAACAGTCCGTCCGCGATAAACCCATTGCTGTTGTCCCGATGGATGCCGACGGCATGGCACAATGGCGGTCCGAGTTCGAATCTTTCTCCGCGCCGGTGCGCAAGCTGCAATATTTGGTGCGGGTATACGACGGCAAGGGGCGTTTTGACGAAACCAGACCGCAGCCTCTGTGGGTGCTCGATCAAATAGATCAGTCGGCTGCCCAAGCCGATTTCGAACAGGAGCTGCTGGCCGGTTATGGTGAGAGTCGTATCGCCATTCGGGATATCCCGGTTCGCGGCGGTACGGTACAGGCATACGGCAGCGCCATTCCTGAAGGACACCGTGTATGGATGGCCGGCTATGCCGTACCCGTGGACGGCAAGGGCCGTTTCGTCGCTGAAGAAATACTGCCGGAGGGCACGCATGCCGTCGAGGTGGCCGTGCTGGACCAGTTCGGCAACGGTGAGCTGTTTTTGCGTGACCTGGCGTTGAAACAGAGCGACTGGTTTACAGTGGGAATTGCCGATCTGACCCTGTCAGGCAACAAGACCAATGGGCCGGCCGAGCTGCTGGCGCCGGAAAAACCCCGATACAGTGAAGACTTGAGTGCCGATGGTCGCCTGGCGTTTTACACCGACGGCAAATTCGAAAACGGCTGGTCGCTGACGGCCAGCGCCGACACGCGGGAAGCACCTTTGGACGAAATCTTTTCCAATTTCATGGATAAGTCTCCCGATGCCCTGTTCCGGCGTATGGATTCGGATATTCACTATCCGACCTTTGGAGACGACAGCACCGTTGTGGAGGATGCCCCGACCCTGGGCAAGTTTTACGTCAAAGTCAAAAAAGATGAAACCTACGGGCTCTGGGGCAACTTCAAGATCGGGTATCTAGATAATGAGCTGGCGCAGGTGGACCGTGGGCTGTACGGCGCCAACCTGCATTACCAGCCCCTTGACGCCACTGGTTTCGGAGAGCCGCGCCTCCTGTTGGACGGGTTTGCCGCGGACCCGGGTACCGTCGCGGGACGCGATGAGTTCCTCGGATCGGGTGGTTCGCTCTATTTCCTGCGCGAGCAGGACGTTCTGGAGGGCTCCGAACGTGTGCGCATCGAGATCCGCGACAAAGATACCGGAATTGTTGTAGCGGTCAAGACCCTGACGCCGCTGCTCGACTACGACATCGACTATCTGCAGGGGCGCATTCTATTGATAAAGCCCCTGTCCCCGACCGCGGACGACAATCTGCTGGTGCGTGACAACTCGATCAGCGGAAATCCTGTATTCCTGGTGGTTCGCTATGAATACACGCCTGGCTTCAATGACCCGGATACGCTGGTCGTCGGCGGCCGGGTTCATTACTGGTTCAACGACCATATCAAGCTTGGAGTGACCGCCAGCCGGGAGGAAGAGGCGGACGTCGAGATCAGTCTGGGCGGTGCGGATTTGGCCCTGCGCTGGTCCGCCGATACGTGGCTCAGGTTCGAAACAGGCCGCAGCAACGGTTCGGGGCTGATCACATCGACTTCCGTTGACGGCGGTTATGATTTCGTTACCACGGATTCCTTAAGAGACAGTGAAGACGATGCCTCGGCCTATCGCGTCGAGGCCAGTGCCGGCTTCAACGATGTCTTTGATAACGGGCGCGGCCGGGTCACCGTCTACCTGCAGGATCTGGAGGCGGGCTATTCGGCACCGGGTCAGAACGCCGCTAAGGATTTGACCCAATACGGAGCTGCGGTGGAGCTTCCTTTGACCGACCACCTGGGCGCTCGTGTAAAAGCGGATAAACAGGTTGAGCATCAGGGGCTGAACACGGTGTCTGGCGAACTGAATCTCGATTATCAGATGGGTGAGCATTGGACCTTGAGTTCGGGTGTGCGTCATGACAGCCGCGAGGACGATTCTCCTGACGTGCCTGCGACCCAGGCAGAGGGTGATCGCACGGATGCGGTGGCCCAGTTGCTGTACGATTCACGCAAGCAATGGACGGCCTATGGGTTCGCGCAGGATACCATTCAAACCAGCGACAATCGTGAAGACAACGCCATGATCGGTGCCGGGGGCAGTTTGCGTTTGACCGACCGGTTCAACGTCACCGGTGAGATCTCCGGAGGAGATCTCGGTCCAGGTGGCAAAATCGGGACCGAGTATTTGTATTCCGACCGGACCACGCTCTACAGCAATTATACCTTCGAGAACGAGCGGACGGACAATGGTCTGCGTGCCAGGAGGGGTAAAATGGCTTCTGGTTTCCATTCCCGTTATTCGGACAGCGCCAGTGTCTACCTCGAGGAGATATATACTCATGGCGATGTGTCTACGGGGCTGATGCATTCCACCGGCGTGGAACTCACGGCCACTGACCGTCTCAATTTTCGAGCAAATGTCGATTACGGAACCCTCAAGGATCGTCAGACCGATGCCGAACTCAAGAAAAAAGCACTGGGAGTGAGCGCCGGTTATGGGTTCGACAAGCTGAAAATCTCCAGCGCCCTGGAATATCGAGTCGACGATACCGAACAGCCGGATGCCAGCTCCTCCGAACGTACCACCTGGCTTTTCAAAAACAGCCTCAAGTGGCAGCTGTCGCCCGACTGGAGACTTCTTGGCAAGTTCGATTATGCCCGCAGTGAGAGCTCACAGGGGCAAGACTTTGACAGCGATTATACGGAGGCGGTTGTCGGCTATGCCTATCGCCCTGTGGAGCATGATCGCCTGAATGCGCTGCTCAAGTATACGTACTTCTACAATGTCCCGTCGGCCGAACAGGCGGCCGGCACCGATACAAGTGTCATCCAGCGCAGCCATATCGGATCGGTGGATGTCATGTATGACTTGACCTCCCGCTGGACCGTAGGGGGTAAATACGCCTACCGGCACAGCGAGGTCGCGCAGGATCGTGAGAATGAGGAATTTTTCGACAGTCGCGCCCACCTGTATGTGCTGCGCGCGGACTGGCATTTCATCGACCGCTGGGATGCCATGGCCGAGTTGCGTAGGTTGGATTTGCCCGATGCAGAGGACAGTCGCAGCGGTGTACTGGTGGCGCTATACCGCCATCTGGGCAATCATATCAAGATAGGGATAGGCTATAATTTCAGTGATTTTTCGGATGATCTGACCCAGATGGATTACGATCACCAGGGTCTGTTCATCAATCTGATTGGGAAGATGTAGATCCGAAGGGAATAGGCTGGTGGATCTGCCGGAAAGGGCTCGAAAGGGCTCCGAACCGAAGTCTAATAACGAACGCATGCGAGGGGAAAACCATGCTCTATTGGCTGAAAGTCATCGTTTCAGGGATTTTGATGCTTGGATTGAGCTTGACCGCTTCCGGGCAGGAAGTCTCAAAAGAACAGATTAAGGGACTGGATGAACAGGTTCAGGAAATAAAGAGCGATGTTCTATCTATTGCGGCGCAACTGAATCAGCTTGAAGAGAGGCTGCTGTACCCGTCCAACACACAGGTTGCGGTCTTCGTGTCACTGGTCGGCGACGAAAAGTTCAGCCTTGACTCGGTAGAAATTCAATTGGACGGCACGCCGGTCGCTCACCACATATACACCTACAAAGAACTCGAAGCCCTGCAGAAGGGGGGGGTGCAGCGCATCTACACCGGCAATATCCGTGCCGGCGAACATGATCTGCAGGTGTTTGTGATCGGCAAATCCGCGGAAGGTGTTGACTTCCGGAAAAAGGAGCACTTCAAGGTCGACAAGGATGTGGGGCCCGAGATCGTGGAAATAGCTCTGGCTGCACAAAATATTGTGTTCAAGGATCGGTAGCTCATGGTTAGGTTGTTTGTATTAATAACAGGTCTGATGTTTGCCGTATCTTCGGCGATGGCGGGTACGTCCGCTCCGAAGACGTTGAAGGATCTCTATTTCGGAGAGTCGCTTTACTACGCCTTTCAAGAGGACTGGTTCGATGCAATCGCCAGACTCGACACCGAACTGGCGCAGCACCATGGGCTCGATGAGCCCAAACTGGATACCCTCTATTACCACATCAACCACGCTGAGTTTGCTGTGGGTGATTTCGAACTGGCATACCGGATGCACCTGCGCGCAGGACGTGCCATCACGGCAGTCATCGAGGGCAATGTGGAAGAGCCGGTGCGCAACGAGGCGATCTTCCGCCTGGCAAAAATCTATTTTCAGAAAGACCAGCCGGTCAACGCCCTGTATGCCGTGGAGCGGATCCAGGGAGCCTTACCGCCGAACATTCGAGACGATCTGTCTTTCCTGCATACCCAGATCCTTATGGCAAATGGCCGCTTTTCCGAAGCCACGCAGATTCTGAGAGATCTCCGGGATGCGAAAAGCCTCGAAGGCTTCAACACCTATAATCTCGGTATTTCCCTGCTCCGGGACGGCAAGAAGCAGGAAGGACGCCGGTATCTCGACCTTACCGGTCAGATCGACAGTAATAGCATGCTCGCACTGGCGGTCAAAGACAAATCGAACCTGGTTCTGGGTTCAAAACTTCTGGATGAAAGCAATTTTGAAGGTGCCAAGCAGGTACTCGATCGGGTGCGCTTGAAAGGCCCTTTCTCCAACCGGGCGTTACTGGGGTCGGGATGGGCGGATGCCTTTCGGAACCAGTTCGAAAGGGCCCTGGTGCCCTGGAGCATTCTGGTGACACGGCAGGTTACAGACCCCTCCGTGCAGGAAGCTATGCTCGCCGTTCCCTATGCCTACGGTAAGCTGAACGTGCACAGCAAAGCGGCACTGATGTACGGCAGCGCGCTGGAGAGGTTCGGCACCGAAGTCGACAAGCTCAGCGCATCGATAAAGAGCATCCGCGAAGGTCATTTTCTGCGGGCTCTAGTGCGGGAAGAACTGGAACAGGATGCCAACTGGGTGGTCAAGCTGCGGGAACTCCCGGAAACACCCGAAACCTACTATCTACTTGAATTGATGGCCTCTCACGATTTCCAGCAATCCCTGAAAAACTATCTTGATCTGGAGGAATTGCGCAAGAAGCTGCAATCCTGGGAAAACGATCTGGACGCCTTCGAGGAGATCATCGAGCAGCGCCGAGCCTATTACGAGCCGCTGCTTCCCGCTATCGACCGGGAATTCCGGCGGCTCGACTCGCAGATGCGTCTGCGCCTGGAGCAGCGGGACCGGATCGAAAAACGACTAAAGGCCATGCTGGTCGTGCCGAGACCCGATTACCTGGCAACCTCGAAAGAGCGCATCATCGGTGAACAGATCGCACAACAGGAACAGAGACTGAGTGCCGACGGCACGGCCGTACCCGGTGAGATCAAGGCCCGGATCAAACGTTTGCGGGGGATGTTGCACTGGAACATCTACACGGACTATGACCGGCGTTTCACCGAAGCGCACACGCATCTTCGTGAATTGAATCACGTGGTGGATCAGTTGCAAAAGCGGTACACCGCCTTTGTGCGCACCCGCCAGGCCGCCACGCAAAGCTACGAAGGCTACGACGATGAAATCCGCCGACAGCGGTCGCTGATCCGGGAGGCCCGCACAACGGTGTCAGAATTGATGGCACGCCAGGGCCATATGATTGAAACCATGGCCGTCAACGAACTGTCCAGACGCCGCGAGCGGCTGGCCGAGTTTCAGATCAAGGCGCGCTTTGCCATGGCGGACAGCTATGATCGTGCCGTCAGGGACCAGACCCAGGAGAGGTTGAGTCAATGAGCAGGATTCGGCTATTCATATTGCTGCTGCAGATAGTGCTGATAGCCTGTCAATCGACCGGCGACAAGGATACGATTGCCGGATTGCGCCATGTGCAGATCGAAATCAAAGAAGAAAAAATCGAAGGCGGGATCGACAAAGCGATGCTGAGTTATCGACGCTTTCTGGAGGAAACGCCGGGTTCGGCCCTGGCACCCGAGGCCATGCGTCGTCTGGCCGACCTGAAGATCGAAAAAGAATACGGCACCCTCCCAGGGGGGTCTGAGCCCACCGGGCAGGCAAAGAAAATAGTGCCGCCCGTCCGAGAACGCGTGGTGCGTCCTGAGAGTTCTTCGATCACCAGCGGGCAGGCGGGTCGGGCCGCGGCGCACAGTCCGGTCTACGACGAGTCCGAGGAGGACTTTGAAACACGGGCAACCCGGAGAGAGCCGGCAGCCGGTACGGTTGCGACGGCAGACGAAAACACCGAAGGCGTAGATGATCTGGATCGGGCCAGTACCCGCGAGGCCTTGGCGCTTTATAAGAAACTGCTCCAGGATCACCCCCTGTACGAACGCAATGACCAGGTGCTGTATCAGATGTCACGCGCTTATGAGGAACTTGGCCGGACCCAGGAGGCCATGGAGGTCATGGACCGCATAGTGCGTAAATTCCCCCGGTCCCGTTATATCGATGAAGTGCAGTTCCGGCGTGCGGAATACTTCTTTACGCACAAACGCCACCTGGATGCCGAAGATGCCTATTCGAGCATCGTCGATATTGGTGTCGGTTCGTCCTACTACGATCTGGCTCTGTATAAACTGGGCTGGACGTTCTACAAACAGGAGCTCTATGAAGAGGCTTTGAATCGATTCATTGCGCTGCTGGATCACAAGGTTTCCGTGGGATACGACTTTGAACAGACCAAAGATGATCCGGAACGCAAGCGCACGCAAGACACCTTCCGCGTCATCAGCTTGAGTTTTTCCAACCTCGGCGGAGCGGACTCGGTGGTGGAATACTTCTCCCGTCACGGCAAACGCACTTACGAGGACAGCGTTTACAGCAATCTCGGCGAATATTACTTTGACAAACGCCGATATGCCGACGCCAGCGCCACCTACAATGCCTTCGTGAGCCGGAATCCGTTCCATAAGCTGGCACCGAATTTTCATATGCGAGTGATCGAAATTCATGCCGGCGGCGGATTCCCCAGTCTGGTCCTTGATGCCAAAAAGTCATTCGCCACGACTTACGGTTTGAAGGCCGAATACTGGAAGTATTTCGAACCCGGTGCACGTCCCGACGTCCTGGGGCATCTGAAAACCAACCTGATGGACCTTGCCAATCATTATCACGCCAGCTACCAGAAACCGCCTGAAGCCGAGGACAAGCCGGCTCATTTCAAGGAGGCGCTGCACTGGTACCGGGAATTTTTGAGCTCGTTTCCGGCGGAAAAGGAATCGCCGGACATCAACTACCAACTGGCGGATCTGCTGATGGAAAACCGCTCGTTCGGCGAAGCGGCCGTGGAATTCGAGAAGACCGCCTATGGTTATCCGCTGCACGAAAAATCCTCCAAGGCCGGCTACGCTGCGGTCTACGCAAACCGGGAGTACCTGCATGCGGTCACGGCGGAGAACAAAGATACGGTCAAGCAGGAGGTCATCCGCAGTTCGTTGAAATTTGCCGACGCCTTCCCAAAGCATGAGAAGGCGGCCATCGTCCTCGGGGCGGCCGCAGATGATCTTTACGCCATGAAGGAGTTTGAACAGGCATTGGCCGCTGCATACAAGCTGAACGATACATTTCCCGACGCCGAGATTGAGGTCGTCCGTGCGGCCTGGCTGGTCGTCGGCCATTCGTCTTATGAGCTTATACGCTACAGCGAGGCTGAGACCGCCTACCTTAAGGTGTTGAAATTGTTGCCCGACGATGACAAGTCGCGCGCCGGCTTGTTCGATAATCTCGCAGCATCGATTTACAAGCAGGGTGAGCAGGCCAAAGAGGCCGAGGACTATCGGCTTGCGGCGGACCACTTCCTGCGGGTGGGCCGTATGGCACCGACCTCGAAAATCCGGCCCAACGCCGAATACGATGGCGCAGCTGCTTTAATCGAGCTCAAGGATTGGGGGGCGGCAACCACCGTCCTGAAAGGATTTCGCGAAAGCTTCCCCGGACACCCATTGCAGCATGATGTAACCACAAAGATGGCTTACGTTTACAGGGAAAATGGTCGGCTCTCCCTGGCGGCCAATGAATACGAGCGCATCGAAAGAGAATCCCAGGACGAAGAGATCAGACGCGAGGCCTTGCTGGTCGCTGCGGAATTGTACGCAGAAGACGGCAGCCAACTGCGTACGCTTGAGGTTTATCGGCGTTATGTGGGGTATTTCCCGGAACCGGTGGAAGTCAACCTGGAGACACGCAGCAAAATCGCCGAAATACTAAAGGCGCAGAACGATCGGGAATCCTATCTGAACGAGCTCAGGCAGATCGTTGCCATCGAAGCCGCCGCCAGGAGCGCCCGCACCCCACGAACCCGCTATCTTGCCGCCAAAGGCGCCCTAGTGCTGGCCGAGTCGATTTTCGATAAGTTCACGGCGGTCAAGCTGGTACAACCCTTTGAGCCGAATCTGCTCAAAAAGCGCGACTTGATGAAGACAGCGGTGCAGAAGTTCAGCCGGCTTATGGATTATGAGCTGGGAGAATTCACAGCAGCGGCGACATTTTATCTGGCCGAGATTTACACTGATTTCAGCCAGGCCCTGATGACTTCCGAGCGTCCGAAGGGGCTGAGCGCTCTGGAGCAAGAACAGTACGAACTGGCCATCGAAGAGCAGGCCTATCCGTTTGAAGAAAAAGCCATCACTGTCCACGAGAGCAATCTCAAGCTGATTTCCCGGGGTGTATACAACGAATGGATAGAAAAAAGCCTGCAGAAATTGGCCGTATTGGTACCCGTACGCTATGCCAAACCGGAAGAGGCCAGCGCCATCATCGGTTCGCTGGAAACCTATATTTTTGAAGTTGAAGGCTCGACAACGCCCGCGGCAGCGGTATCCGAAGCGCAGAGAGATCCCACTGATTCCGGGACAGTTGAAGAAACCGGGGCCGTGGCGGAGACCGAAACTACAGAGCCTGCTCCGATCGAAGAACCTGAGTCTGCCGAGGCCGATCGATCTTCACACCATACGGGTGACGCGCCTGTTCCATCGGAATCCGTGGTGCAGGGAGAAAAATTAGACGGAGAGGACGTTGTGCAATGAAACGAAGGAAAATCGGAATGCTGCAATGGCTAAAAACGCGAATATGCACCGAATGGGTGATCCTGGCAATGGTGCTGTCGGTTCTATCCGGTTGTGCCACCGGCGGAAAGGTTGAGCCGGAGCTGGTCGTTCAGGAAGCCCCCGTGACCCAGGGGCCTACAGTGGCGCAACTTGCGGACGGCCGCAAAGGATTCGTCATCACGGAAGTTTCTCAGCTGGACGAAGCGGCGCGCAGGGATTTCCAGCGTGCCGTCGCCATGCTCAATGACGGGCACCATGAACAGGCCGTCGACCTGTTGGAGAAGGTCGCCAAGCAGTCACCGGGCGTCACGGCGCCCTATATCAACCTTGCGATCGCCTATCGGCACCTCGACAACCTGGAACAGGCTGAGGCCCATCTTAAAACCGCACTCGCTCTGGTCCCCGGGCACCCGGCGGCCTGTAATGAATACGGTATGCTATATCGCAAAACCGGGCGCTTTGACCAAGCCCGGGCAATGTATGAAAAGGTGCTCGACCGGTTTCCGGAATACTATCCGGTGCACCGAAATCTGGGAATTCTCTGCGATCTCTATCTGGATGACTTGGAATGTGCCCTCGAGCATTACGAGATTTACGGCCGGGCCAGGCCTGAAGATGAGAAGGTACAATTGTGGATTGCGGATTTGCGCAACCGGCTGAAAAGCCGTTAAGGAGGTAACATGTATCGCAAATTATCTCTGTGTCTGTGTTTAATACTGTTCACGGCCGTCTCGGCCGTGGCTCAAGACGCGGAAACAAACGAGAAACAGGACGCCAAGGAGATGTCCGGTATGTCCATTGTCGGCAACGATGAAGCCCCGAAGTCTCTGTATATTGTTCCCTGGAAAAGCTCGGAAATCGGAGTGGAGACCAGCTTGAATACGTTGTTGAACGAGGGCGATGTACCGGTTGATCGAGATGTTTTTAAGCGGCAGCTGGATTTTTATGTCATCAGCACCGCAGAATAACTTAATTGTAAGAGAGGTTTGTCATGGAAACTTTTTATTCAATCGTAGCATTTTTTCAAAAGGGTGGGCTGTTCATGTACCCCATTCTGTTTGTGTTTGCGGCCGGCATGGCCATTGCGGTGGAGCGCTGGTTTCAGCTAAACCGCATCCGCAGCGCCAACCACAGTATGTGGAAATTGCTGCAGCCGGTACTGGTCCAAGGTGAGTTCGACAAGGCGCGGCAAATGGTTAACAAAAGCAAATCCACCATCGCGCAAATGCTGGCAATGGGACTGGCGCGCCAGGGTGCGGTTCGGCGTCGCGACGACATCGAAATCGCCATGGAAGAAAGCATGATGGAGATCATCCCGCAACTGGAAAAGCGCACCCCATACGTGGCCCTTCTGTCGAATATCGCCACCCTGCTGGGGCTGCTCGGCACCATCATGGGGTTGATCGAGGCGTTCACCGCAGTGGCCAATGCGAACCCCGCCGAAAAAGCGGATTTGCTGTCCGCCAGTATATCGGTGGCCATGAATACCACGGCTTTCGGTCTAATGTCGGCGATACCGCTTCTTCTTTTCCATGCCAAACTGACATCGACCACGGGCCAGATCATAGACAGCCTGGAGATGGCATCGGTCAAGGCGCTTAACACCATCTCCAATTTTGCCAAGCGCCAAATCGAGGCGAGTTGATTATGACCAGACGAAATCATAAAAAAAGGCGGATGCAGGAAACAGGTCAACTGGATGTAACCACTTTCCTGAACCTGATGGTGGTGCTGATACCGTTTTTGCTGATCAGCGCCGTTTTCTCGCGCGTGACAATCATGGAGTTGAGCGTTCCGACCTCCGCGGGCGGATCGGAATCGAACAAGCCGAATTTCTCGATTGAAGTGATCGTCCGCAAAACAGGATTGGAGATCGCCAACGGGTCGTACGTTGAGGCGGCGATTCCGAAAAAAGACGATCAATACGATATGGAGATGCTATCGGAAATGCTCATGCGCCTGAAAGCCCAGTACCCGGACAAGGAAGACGCAACGATCCTTCTGGAACCTGAAATAGCGTACGACTATCTGATTCAGATCATGGACGCGGTGCGCGGCGCTGAAGTCCGGGAAGATGGCAGCGAAAAGGTTCAGAGAATGCTACTTTTTCCCGACATATCCATAGGAGACGCACCATGAGAAACAGCAAACGCATTAGACGGATGGGGCGAAACAAGAAAAAGGTGACCGGTTTGAACCTGACGTCCCTGATGGATGTCTTCACTATTCTGGTGTTCTTTCTGTTATTCCACGCTTCCGGCAGCGAAGTTATGGAAGCGCCCAAGCAAATCAAGCTGCCCGATTCGGTGGTCGAGACCAAGCCGAGAGAAACCGTGGTGATCATGGTCAGCCCGGAAACGGTGCTGGTTCAAGGCAAGGCCGTGATGAGCACCCTCGAGCTGATAGATGCCAAGATGGAGACGGTTGCTGAAATCACCGAGCGGTTGAAGCAGATTGAACAAAATATTATCGGGATCAGCACCAAGACGGTCGTTGAAAGCAAGGAGGTCACTATCCTAGCAGATAAAACGATACCGTTCCAGGTGCTTAAAAAAATAATGTCAACCTGCACGGGTTCTGGATACGGCAAAATTTCCCTTGCCGTTGTTCAGAAGGCCGAACAGGGATAGTGGGAATATCGCGATGACTTCCTTATTAGAACAAGAATTGGTGCCGCTCAACGCCCAGATCGAGCAAATCCGCGAAAAGCGCGAGATGCTCAAAGAACAGTTGGGCGTTGTAGCAGCAGAGCTTGAAAAATTTTCCGCCGCCAGACAGCGGTTCGATGCGTTGCAGGACGTCTGCGATGCACTCGACAAACTGGTGGAGCTGAAAGCGGTAGGACTTTTCTGGCAAGGAATCCCCGGAGAAGCGGATGCCGCCGGACACCTGGAACGGATTCGATCCCGCGTGGACCGTTTCGAACAGAAAATCAGAGAGATTGACGAAAAACAGACACGGCTCCAGGCACAGATCGACAGGCGAAACGACGAGTTGGCCTATCTTCACGAAGAAGTCCAGGAAGCCTATGAGCGTGAGGAACGGCGCAGGGAAGAGTTTGTCATTGAACGGGAGATTTCGCCCATTCCTTATCGTGCCATGATCATGCCTTGGACCAAGCAGACCGAGAGCGAAAGGCACTTTCACCGCGCAGTTCTTGTGGCAATGCTCATCTGCATTTTCTTCGGCATTCTTATTCCCCGGGTGAACGTGCCGATACCGAATTATACGGCCGCTGTAGTAGAAATACCGGAACGTTTGGCCAAGCTGGTTAAAAAGGAGCCCCCCAGGCCATCACCGGCACCCAAGCCGGTGCCGAAGGAGCCCGAGCAAGAGACCCAGAAGATAAAGGATGAGTCCAAACCCGAACCCGAGAAGAAAAAACCGGACAAAGAGTTGAAGAAAAAAACTCCGGCACCGAAGCCTCCCCAGGTGGCCAAAAAAGGCGGCGGAAAAACTTCGACAGCTCGCAAAAAGGTCGAACGCGTTGGGGTTCTAGCCTTCAAGGATACGTTTAAGGATCTTATGGACGAAACGCCTGTTGCCAAGCTCGGCACAGAGGCCCGCATAAACCGGGCAAGCCCGAAGGTAAAAGGACAGGCAGTGGCTCAGCGCTCGCTGGTGGCAATGCAGGCGCAGGGTGGGTCCAGCGGTGGTATCAGCAATTCCGGGATCAGCCGCAATCTCGGAAACGGCAACGGCGGCGGTCTCGGCGGCAGCGGTATCGGCAAAGGTAGCGGCAACGGCAACGGTGTCGGTTTTACCCAGGTGGAAAGTTCCATTGCGGGCGTGGGGGAATCTTCGAGACCGCTGAGTGATGGACCCGGGCCGGGCCGAACGGACGAAGAAATCCAGATCGTTTTTGACCGATACAAGGCGGCGCTTTATCGGATTTACAACAGGGAATTGCGCAGGGACCCGACGTTGCGCGGGAAGATTTTGTTGAAAATCAGCATTGAGACCAGTGGTGTAGTGTCCCTGTGTAATGTGGAGTCAACCGATCTGGAGTCGCCTGAACTCGTCGCCAAGATTGTTGCACGCATCAAACGGTTTAACTTCGGCCCGAAAGAAGGCGTGCCGAAGATGACCATTCTGTATCCGATCGACTTTCTGCCCGCGGCCTAAAAACGGTCGCTTACAGGAAGAGAGCGAATTTGTACATGGGTCTATGAGTATTCCGGGTCAAGGAGTGTCATTGCCGCGGAGGTGGGATTCCAGGAAAGTCTACTCCGGTAGACCGGGATGGTTGTCGACGTCGGCATTACGGAAACAACACCTCGTCCTACAATTATAAAACAGAATTTTAATCAATTTAAGGTTTAAGGAGAAAAGCGATGGAATTATACTCATTGGCGTCAATCGTGGCATTTTTCCAAAAGGGTGGATTGTTCATGTATCCCATTCTGTTTGTGTTTGCGGCCGGCATGGCCATTGCGGTGGAGCGCTGGTTTCAGTTGGGCCGCACCCGCAGTGTGAACCGCAAAATGTGGAACGTGCTGCAGCCGGTACTGGTCAAAGGTGAGTTCGACAAGGCGCGGCAAATGGTCAACAAGGACAAGTCCACCATCGCGCAAATGCTGGCAATGGGACTGGCGCGCCAGGGTGCGGTTCAGCGTCGCGACGACATCGAAATCGCCATGGAAGAAAGCATGATGGAGATCATCCCTCAACTGGAAAAGCGCACCCCATACGTGGCCCTTCTGTCGAATATCGCCACCCTGCTGGGGCTGCTCGGCACCATCATGGGGCTGATCGAGGCGTTTACCGCAGTGGCCAATGCGAACCCCGCCGAAAAGGCGGATTTGCTGTCCGCCAGTATATCGGTGGCCATGAATACCACGGCCTTCGGTCTAATGTCGGCGATACCGCTTCTGCTTTTCCATGCCAAGCTGACATCGACCACGGGTCAGATCATAGACAGCCTGGAGATGGCATCGATCAAGGCGCTTAACACTATCTCCAATTTCAATCGATTTGAGTTCGAGACGAATCCTGAACTTTCGGATGGAAACCTATCGGATGGAAACCTATCGGATGTAAAACGGCAGGTTCCCATCAGAACGTCCCAAGCGGCCGCAGAAAGCCCGGCTTCGGGCTGAAACAACAGCAGGCAGCCTGCGCTTTCCGCAAACTCCAAGCGAAGGCTGGTGGAGGCGCCTGGCGTCGAGCCCGAGCACATCAATTTAATTTCAACAGGTTTAGTTCCTATGTGGCCCACCGCGGACCGACCTGGCTTCTTCAGACATATTCTTAAAAAACGTGAACTACTTCCGGAGTTCCGCGCTTTTATGAGCCTCAGGCAATCAAAAATTATATAGTCGCAGTCTTCATTCTCCGGTTTATATGACTCGACTAGTATCGTTGAGATTTTCAGAGCGGTCTCCGATTAGCGAGGGATTATGTCCTTTGCAATAAAACTGAGATATCATACATTACGTTAGACAATATAAAAAATTTAGGCTCGCATTAAATTGTATGTTTCGTGCCTGAATCGAATCCGTTTAATTGACTGATTTTATTGTATATTTGTTCAGATAACACACAACCGGTCCGTCCATTTTTCAATAAATCGCAATTTTTCCTGGGCGGCTTGAATCTTGTATGCAGGTTATAGCCGGATTTTGAGGTGGGATTAAAATAGCGGGTTATGGTTTTAAAGAGGATTTGCTACAATTGTTAGAAAAAAAGCGAAAAGCCAAAGAATGAACATCTTTGAGGGGAGTGAACCCATCCGATTGCACAAAAAATAATAGAGTGTTAAGATAGGGTCAGCGCCCCACCACAGGGGAAGAGAAAGGACCATGTCATAAGACGCAGAGGGTTCAATAAGGAATTCAAAAGATCTATAGTTGAGCAAATGTTCAGTGAATCAGCCGGTCCCGCAGAGCTCTGCCGGTGCTACAACATTACCTCCGGTCAGCTCTATACCTGCAAAAGGCTGTATGCCGAGTCAAATTTGAATTCATAGAAAGGGGCAGCATGCTGGGTATTATACAAATTGTTACAGCCGTTATCGGATTATTTCTTCTGGTCTCTATTGTAGTATTTATATTTTCGATTATTCATAAGTGGAGTAAAATTTACATCTTTTTTTGGGGACTGGTGGTTTTTCTATGTTCTCATCTATTATTATTTTGGTTAGTGGTTTTTGTCGAAACCACCAAGTTACCTCCTTTGTTAAACTCATATACTCTTGTAGTTCTGGATTTGTTTAAGAAATCAGTTGAGTTGTCAGGGAGATTTTAATCAAACTCTCGGCATAGGCATTACTTAAAAAAATGATGGCCTGCGGGGGACGTGGATCCGCACGTATCATGGAGCAGGAAAGGAGATGAATGTTATGGACCGAAAGCACTGGCGTGCTTTAATCGTTACCATGTCAATTGAATTTGAAATGTCAAATCTAACTGTATAGAGAGCAGAGAAGCGACTCGATCCACATTTCTGGAGTTATTCGAGTATATTATTTATTTGGCGTGCAGTTAAAACTGTGCTTTAAATTGAGAGACAATAAACTATCAATTTAGCTGAAATAATTGAAGATAGTATCTGGATACATTAAACACGCCAGGGATTCAATCGGTATCTCATATTTTGATTAACGCAGACATTATCGATTCAACCTAAGGTAGTAAATTTTGGCTTGCCTCAAAAATGTGACAGTACCTCAAGAAAACATTGGTAAAGATTTAGATGAGTTGTGTATTGGATGAACTAATTCAAAATAACTGTAGGATCAAAATGTTAAGGTTCGCTGAACCAATCTAAAACCCCAGGCTATTGTATATTTCCCCTATCCAATCCACAAACCGAAGCGATGTTTGATTTCGTGCTTAGTCTGAAATGTCAGAAAACTGCATATTGCGTATCAAAATATTCACGGGTAATGATTTTTGCGGCCATAGAGCCGCCACAATATATTGTGATACCGCCCTCCAGTGATAAAAGGATAGATAGGCACGATCAGCGCTTTGACGATTTCGCTGTTGGTGCTTTGGAAGATGGTGGATCGGTCTCAGAACCTCTACCAAGCCCATTTTTCAGAGAAATTCTTGAAAACCTTGTGACAATTCAGAAATGGAAGATTCAGAATGGAGTATTTAGGAGAAAACCTGCTCGATTGGTGTCATCCACCGTTTTAACGTAATGTCAATATTTATAGTAGTTTCAGGAAATTTGGGAATGTTTCCGAAACCCTGTCACCCGCCTTTCACGCCGGCAACAGGGGTTCAAATCCCCTTGGGGACGCCGCTTATTTTGAAATAAAGGATATCGGCGCAAGCTGTTGTCCTTTTTCCTTTTTTGCGGAATGCGTGAAGCGCAAAGGGATTTATTGCTTTTCCAATCCCTGGATGATATTGTTGCAGCATGAAAAAAATTTGGGTTAATAGAGCCAGGTCATTTGAAGAGGCCCAGGATTTTGATAATGCGTACTACTTGAGTCTTTCAAGTACGGAGAGAGTCGAAAGCGTTCAAGTCCTGCGTGAAGAATTTTTTAAATCTAACGGTTTAGAATTTCGTGAAGACGGAAAAAGATTACGAAGAGTTTTTAGAGTTATTAAACAAGCATGATGTCCGCTATTGTATTATTGGTGCCTTTGCATTAGCGCTTCATGCCCGACCGCGATATACAAAGGATATTGATATTTTGGTCGAACCTACAACCGATAATGCAAAGAGACTATTGATTGCGTTGGATGATTTTGGTTTTGGGTCCCTGAAACTTGCAGTTGAAGATTTCTCGACCCATGGAAATATAATCCAACTTGGCTACGAACCGGTCAGAATCGATATCATAACATCGATAAAAGGCCTGGAATTTGCTGATATCTGGGAGAGTCGAATTCAAGGACCTTACGGTAAACAAACCGTCAATTTCATTGATCGCCAAAACCTGATACGCTCTAAAGAGCTTTCGAATCGCGCCCAAGATAAAGCCGACCTGGAACTGCTATTATCAGAAGAATAATCCCCTTCGAGGCCGATGTCCAATATATCTCGCTTGCCCTAGCGGGACACCGATTGTTTCTGCTTTTTAACGACACCCGGTATGTCTCTCTCAGTCTGAGTACCTCTGCAACTTAATCTCAGATGACTTCAGACAGCCGCTTCAAAGAATAAACGCCGGATAATCCCTTTACAAGTTTTAATTTTTTTTCTAAATTGTAAAATTATTTCCAGATTATTGATAAATTGTGGGACAATTGTTATATTAGGTTCAAAATTTGGAAAGGAGATAATCGAAATGGCTGAGGGTGTCAATGTCAGAATTACTGGTAAGTTACGACGATTTATCGAGGAGCAGGCCAGCCCCAAAGGTCTTTACGAATCCGCCAGCGAATATGTGCGCGATCTGATTCGACGAGATTACCAGCTGCAAGAAGAGCGCAAATGGAGTTGGCTTATGGATCAACTCCGACCAGGGATGGAAGCTGATGAGAGCGAATTCGTTCCATTGGATCCCAAGGAAATCATAAAGGCCGCCAAAAAAGAGAAGGTCGGCAATGCGTCATAAGATTTATCCGGCTGCCCGCCGCCGAATCATCGAGATATGGCATTATACGGATAAGACCTGAAAAAACAAAGGAAAAACAAAGGGGTCGCCCATTCTTGACATGTAGTGAAGAATGAAGACGCGACCCCTTTGTCTTCCGTCCGTAGCTTTCTGTGTTACACTGAACAATCCTATTTATCTTTTCTTCCTCCTCGGCAAGCCTTTCATGCGCGCATTCAGTTCATCGACGAGGCGCTGGTCGGCTTTGGCTTCTTTGAGATAACCCAAGCCTTCTTCCAGGGTATCGCGGGCATCGGCCTTGCGATTGTAGGCGATCTGGGTGTCCGCTAACCTGGTTGCGAGCTGGAAGTAGCGGTTAGCCGGCAGATCCGACAGCGAGGCTTTTAGATAGGGGATCGCCTGGCGGTTTTGTGCCTTCCGGTCGACGATCACACGGCGGCCTTCGACGGTCTCGATATGCTTGTGATTGCGACTCAGGTGTATGCCCAGGGCGGCGTTGAGATGGCGAACCACTCTCGGGTTGCTTCTCCTGTACTTGGAGACCGCCTCTTGCAGGTTGGAAAGAACCTGCGGGTGGCGTTCACTGCCGTTGAAATAGAGGAACTTGGCAGCTCTAGCATCAGACAGCAGGAAACCCAGCTCTTCATCTTCGCGCGATTTTGGCGTTGATACCCGCAGCCGTAACGCTGCCGAGGGGATCGCCGCCGACTCGTCCTGGCCGTAGTAAGCCCGTAGGCGATATTCTCCCGGTTCCTGGAACTCAAGGCCCTTGGCGCTGAAGCTGACCAGCACGTTGTTCTGGATGCTTTCTCCCGGCTCCAAAACCACCAGATCGCCTGGGGCTTTCAAGCGGCGAACCGGCGGAACATAGCGTACGAATTCGCCGTTCGGCCTGCGGATGTACAGACTCACGAACTGATCCTCGGAGTCCAGGCGATCCGCGACAAGTTGCGGTGCTTTGCTGATGTTGGTGAGAGTCAGCTCCAGACGCACCGGTTCTGCGAAGTCGAGCACCGAGTCAGCGCTGAGGGTTAAGCGCAGCGGCGCGCGGAAGGCCTCGGCTTGCGGCTCCAGGTAGAGGCTGAGGTTATTCCCGATCCAGTCGGTCCCCCCAAAGATCACATCATTTCGGCATTGGTGACGCATCCAAAGCAGCTCGACGTCATCGAACTCCCAACGGAAGTCCGACCAGAAGCCGCTCTCTCCGCCACCCCCCGTGTAACCCCAGGGATAGTTCATGAAGGATTCCGAAGCGGAGTCGGCATTCGCGGTTCGTGACCAGGAATGAGGCAGGTTGAAGGAGTGGCCGACCTCGTGGATGAAGGTCTCCAGGATGAACCGGTCTTGTTTATCGCTGTTGTTGTACAACGTTCCGACTGAACGGGTAAGGAGCGCTTCCTCGGCGATCGCGCAGCCCTGGCGGAAATACGTATCACCCGCCTGCCACCCGCCCCAGTCGAACATTGTGCCGTAGTAAGTGTCACTGTAATTGGGATCGCCAAAGCGCGGCACCACGACACCATAGGTGTTCCACTGCAAGGTGTTGGCGAAGCGATCGAAACGATCTTCCATCAGGTCGTGCAGCTCGGCCTCGCTCCAATTGTCCCCCGGATCATCGGAGTCGGGATCGTTCAGCACGTCGTCCTCGTCCACGGTCAGGTCGATCCCGGCCTTCTGGAATACAGAACGGACCGTGACCGTCTGGGCTGGTAAATCCGCAGGGCTGGGGTCGAGGTCGGTATCGACGCTGGGGGGAAACGCTGTCCCCTGGAATCGGTCTATTTCAAGGGTGACGGTGCGGAAGTAGTCCGAAATCTTGTCCAGGCAGTAGTTTTGAATCAGGGTTCCTGACTTGTAGATATTGACGATCGCCCCAGGAGCCTTGGTGAAAAGGCTGACCCGCTTGATGCGCACCTCAATCGTCTCATCGGTCCGCCCAGGATCGTGGCAGTAGATGATCGGGCCGGTAAGGACCGCAACGCCGCCCTCCTCATCCTGGGTGACCTCTTCAACAATGAAGGAATACTCGTAGCTTGTATAGAAGTACGGGAGCCGGGCAATCTGCAAATCGTTGAAGCGGTTTAGCTCGAAGAGCTTTTGGCCAGGGGTGGCGATAAACTCGTCGAATACCAAAAAACTTCTCCGTTTGAAGATGTCACCGCTGAGGCGCATCTGCGGCCTGCGCCCGTCCACGTCGACTCTCAGCTCGAGGATCGTGTTGTCCGCTGCCGGGTTCTTGTTCTTATACGTCCCGCTGATCGGCCGGCGGAAGCGGGACCAATCGACGAATTCATCAATTACGTTTATCAAAGCGTCCCGATGAATGAATTCTCCTAACATGATGAGCCTCCTTTATGCTCGTTGAACCTGTTAAAAAAAAGTGGTGGGTTGGCAAATTCCATGTTGTTGGGTTCGGTCTATTCGCAGCCTTGACATTCAGTCTCGCTGAATGATTTCTGTGTATTCATGAGTAGCATCTGCCTGTTCGATTTTTCGCACCTGCGGCTTGACCTTTCGCCACCAATCTTTGGATGTCATCTGTGACGCGCCAACATCCGGCTCACCTGATCATGACTGACAGCTCCTTCCAGTAGCTTCAATAAGCCCCTAGCTGTCTTCTGTCCAAGTGAGCTCATTAAATAATCTACGTATCGATCCAGATTTTACTTATTCATTGTCTCCTCCTAGACCTGATCTTATTCTATTATGCACTGCTCCAGTGCGTAATATCAGTTAGTAATTGATTTTGGAGGCGTTCAAAATAATCCTAAATATTTTTGATCTTTCTCTACGTATCAAACCTTTTTATGTGGTTTGTCTCCGCTTATATTGAGTTTGTCTTTGAATTAGAACCTGTGTATTTTGTATACATAATAACTTTCTGAAAATCAACAAACCTTGCCCTTCGCTTTGCGCTTCCGCCCAACTATAATTGGCCGACCTAATTGCCTGAAAGCAAAACACGCAATTAGAGATAAGGCATTCCTTTTTCAGCGCGGATAAGTCGAAAATGGTGAATTGTGTATCGGCTTCAGCTGCAGCCCAACATATTGAGACGCCAATTAAACGCCAACATTAACCATCCAGATAACCAAAGCGGGTTTTGTTTTCAAGCTTATTTTTTTAAGCCGGGTTTGCAAATCCAGACCAGTTTGAGCACAGATCACCGCAATGCCTGCGTTCGGAATTATTAAAGGCAGGTTTCAATCGGATAATCGGTACCTACTGGAAACCTTTTGTCATGGCTTTCTCCATCAGGATGTATTGTTTTTTAGATTATTAGCGGATAAAAAATCTCCTGATATTCTTTTTTGGCCTTGAGAGGGATTTGTTTTCGCTTAAGCGAGAGCCGCTGGCAAGCAGGTTAAAGAGGTTCTGGATACAAGGACCGGTTCAGATTGATTGGTCGCGTCAGGTTAGGCCAGCTTTCTATTTATCGGAAATGGTTATCAGTGTCAAGGAATTATTTAAGAGTGCTACAATGTAGTAATTTGAGATGTCCTCCTTGGTTTAATATACCTTGCCACAACATGTAATTCGATGATTATCGAAATGTGTGATGATATAATTCGCCTATCACACGGTTTTGAGAGTTGTCAAATGTTGAAATTTATAGATACTATGCAGAGTTTCCTAAGCAGCCTTTTTGTGTATACTAAGAATTATTTGAAACCTTAAACCACAAAGGAGGCGAACAATGAAAAAGACTCAAGAAACCCTGCGAATCAAAGATAGCATAAAAGAGGCGATATTGTACATCGCTTTTGAACTCAGTAACAGCAAATGGAAGCTGGCGTTTAGTGATGGAAGTAAGCGGTATAAAACGATAACAGCGGGAAATTTATATCAACTGCAGGTCGAGATAGACCTTGCGAAGCGCAAATTTAAGATGATCGAAGATGTCAGAGTCGTCAGTTGTTATGAAGCCGGCCGGGATGGTTTTTGGATCCACCGCTATTTAGAAAGCCAGGGGATTGAAAATTTAGTGGTCGATTCTGCCAGTTTGGAAGTCAACCGGCGTAAGCGGCGAGCGAAAACGGATCGTATCGATGCGGGAAAGCTTTTGCGGATGTTGATGAGGTATTGGGGTGGTGAAAAACAAGTGTGGTCAGTGGTGCGGGTTCCCAGTGAACAAGATGAAGACGCGCGTCATTTGCATCGGAGCCTGGGAAGCCTGAAGAGTGAACGGACCCGGCATCGCAACCGGATAAAAGGGCTTTTGATTCAACAAGGGATAAAGGTAAGCAATCCGAGCCAGAAGAAGTTTTTAGAGGTGCTGGAAAAGGTACGTACCTGGAATGGACAAGCAGTTCCGCCGGGACTGAAGTCCCAGGTGGTCAGGGAATATGAACGCTTGCAGGTTGTTGAAGATCAGATCAAAGCCTGGGAGAAGGAAAAAAAGAAAAGACTCAAGAACCCTGATACGGATAGCTTGGAGAAAGTAGTCAAGTTAGCTTCGCTGTATGGAATCGGCTCGGTGAGTTCCTGGACATTCGTGATGGAGTTTTTTGGCTGGCGCCAGTTTCAAAATCGGCGGGAGGTAGGAGCTTTAGCCGGTTTGACCCCAACGCCGTATGACAGTGGCAAAAGTCTGCGAGAGCAAGGAATCAGCAAGGCAGGCAATCAGCGCGTACGCGCCTTGGCAGTTGAGATTGCCTGGGGTATGCCAATGGGGGTAAACGCATGCGGCGCATCGGTATCGTAGCCGTGGCTCGTAGGCTTTTAATCGGCCTGTGGCGTTATCTGGAATATGACAAGATTCCCGAAGGCGCACGCTTAAAATCATTGGCATAATGCAAATATTCAATTAAGACCAAAAGGAGAAACTAACGGCAATAGACTTTAGTGATGGATCGTCTTGGTTGGTAAAGGCGCCCGTGTAACTGCTGGGTGCTCTCTGAGAGCTACCGTTTTTATAGATGGGGCGCCTTTATTAACCGGTTGTCCAAAGCGCATTTCGAGCGCATTCAGCATTAGGTGTCTGACCAAAAGTGTCAGCACGGATAGAAGTTGGTAGGGCCTTTGGAGGCCAACGACTTAAAAGAACCGACCAGCCAGATCGGATCAACCATCAATATTTTATCTACAGTTTCCCATCTAGCTTTCAGGGGAAACAAGCGGTCTTTTGCGTAATCAATAGCCGTTGGGTTCGAGAAGTAAAACATGGAGGAAATCGACCGCGGAAATGTGGCCTGTGCTCCGACGAGCTTTCTAGTGGCCCATTCTCGCACAGACAAGGGGATTATCGGGGATCGGGCCACAGCAAGTGATTGATAATTCGGGAAAAGACTTAAAAAACAAGACGATTATCAGGCTAAAAGCTATCATTTTGGTGGTAAAATGGGCGTTTTAAGACATACGGGGGATTGCTTTAACTGGCTAGTTTCCAGTGGATGGTCAACAGATGTGATATTTTGAATCCTTTTCAGATAAATACCGATGGGCATCTTTTTAAGATCAGAAGTTTCAGATTGCCACAAAACCCCGCGATTCTGTCGTATTTGGCTACTGCCTTTCCATTGAAATCTTTTCAAATTCAATCAGGACAGGGTGGGGAATTTAATAAACCTTCCCAACTCAAGGTAATCGAGTCTGGCAAACAATGATATTTTACAGGTACCCTTGGGGACGCCAATAATAATATCAAGTGGTCGTCGGGTAACCTGACGGCCTTTTTTATTAATGGGGTAAAAGGGTGGGCGATAACCCGACAGTCTTGTCTTGAGTTTATCAAGCTTGAAATTCATTATTGCCAAATCAATCTATCTGCGTTACATTAGCATCTTACTCCTGTCTTACCAACTAAAGGAGGAAGTATGGAAACAACTCGACTATCCAATAAAGGCCAAATCGTTATACCGAAACAGGTTCGAACGGCACATGGCTGGGAACCAGGGCTTGAATTTATCGTTGAAGACACAGGAGACGGAATCAAGCTAAAACCTATGACGCCATACTTAGAAACTAAAGCCGAAGAGCTGTTGGGTTGCGTAGGTTATCAAGGTCCTAAGAAATCATTAACAGAGATGGAGGATGCAATCGCCAAAGGAGCGCGGGAGAAGCTATGATTGCTGTGGACACGAATTTGTTGGTGAGAATACTAACCAATGACGATCCTATTCAGGCACGTCGGGCTGTAAAAATATTGAAAAGTGATGATATATTGATCCCCAAAACGGTGTTTTTGGAAACGGAATGGGTATTGCGGTACGCCTATGAAATTGGTAGATCGAATATAATAATTGGATTTCAGAAATTGATCGGGCTGCCAAATGTGAATGTCGAAGATCCTGATAGCATTTATCAGGCGATTTCATGGTATGAAAATAAATTTGATTTTGCTGACGCCTTACACTTGGCATCCAGTAGGAGATGTGGTAGTTTTGCTACTTTTGATAGTTCGTTTATCAAAAAGGCGCAGCAACTCAGCTCGATGGAAATGATTAAACCATGATTAGAAAGATCCCTTTCTTTGAGTTCGACCCATTCCCTCTTAAACTATGAATCTTAGATCTTAAAATGTGCATTTAAGATTTGAAATATAGATCTTAAAATGTGCATTTAAGATTTGAAATAGGCTTTTCATTTAGTACTTCATTAAAGCAGATAGTTAGCGTGGTCCGACACCCGCTTCCAACAGCGGTTAAGTCAGACAACATTGAGTTAGTCAACTCAGGACACACAACGTCCCCTAAATTTTTCCTAATCTTCTTTTAACTGACTGCATTGGACGTGTATCTTACCTTTATCATCAAGGCTGAAGCATTTGCCACAGGAGATACAATCCGCCGAACTTCTGTCGCCCTCTTTCCATCGTCTGATCAGGTCCGGCTCCCTAATCAACGGCCGGCAGATGGAGATCATGTCAGAGGCACCCGAACCAATGATATCTTCCATAACCCCCGGGCTGCGCATACCCCCTACGATGCTTAAGAGAAGAGACGTCGATTTTCGGACTATGCGGGCCTCGGGAAGGAAACATGCCTCTTTTTCCTCTGATGTAATACCTAAAAGATTCTTTTTCCTGCAGGACATATCCTGATTACAGTGGCTTATTTCGATTAGGCAGACCCCCTCATGCTCTAAGGCCTTGGCAACCGCTGCACCTTCCTCAATACTGAATCCATCGCCGGATTTCAGGTAATCCTTGCAACCCAGCTTAATCATAACCGGAAAGTTGTCATCCACCTGGTTTTTTATTGATCGGGCAACCTCGATTACGAACCTCATTCTGTTCTCCAAACTCCCTCCCCATTTGTCCTGCCTTTGGTTGCTTAGGGGAGAGAGAAATTGTGAGACCAGATAGCCATGTGCCCCGTGAATCTGGACGCCATCAAAACCTGCTTCCTGAACCCGGCGTGCAGCCTGTCCAAAAGCGGCGATTATCTTGTCAATATCCTCGTCTGTCATAATCCTGGGTTTGCAGCCGTAATCGGGCATTTTATCCACGAGGGAGACGGCCATATAATCACCCCCCGTCCTGGCCGTTGTTTCAGAAGCCGAGCCACAGTGGACTATCTGCATGACGACCCGGCCGTCAACATCATGAACAGCTTGTGTCATCTTTTGAAACCCCGGGATATGATCATCATCCTGGATACCGTTCATATCAGGGAACGACTGTCCGCTTTTCAGGACATAGGCGTAACCGGTTACTATCAGTCCGACATCATTTTCCGCCAGTCTCCGGATCAGATCAATGCTCTCCTGACCGGTGAAGCCATCCATATCACTAAGTGCATAATAGGTGGCGGATCGAAGGAAGCGATTCTTTATCTCGAGATTTCCCACTGTAACAGGCTCAAATAGTATAGACATTACCTTACTCCTTTTTCCTCATCGACAAAGTCAGTTGTTGGTGATCAAAAATTTAATCCGAAACTACCGGACATATACGATATGATGGCTGTTAATTCTTCCTAGTTTTTCGTTCGATGATGATTGTGCATAACGTCCGACAGGAATTAACAATAAAAAGGCAAAAAAAGCAAGCGTCATGGCTGCAATTATCGTCGTTTTATAGCTTCCGGTTTTATTGATCAAATCTTATTTTTGCTTACTTCCAAAACCCGACAGCAGCGAGTTGGTGTTTAAATAATTCGGCGGTTTACGCTTGCCGATAAAATTACGGAAAAAAGGGGATCAGATCTTTGGAATTCACAGATCAGTTGAAATGAATAAATAAAGGCCTCTGGCAAGAGCGTTGAGAATACAGTATCCCGATGCATATTATCACACGAAATCTTGTCGGACCAAATTCCGAAATCTTGTTGGACCAAATTAATTTTTTGAAAATTAATGAAATAAATGTTAAGCGAGAGGCTGTTTAGGGGCTTAAAACCACCTTTTTGATGGCAAAAAAGTGGTTTTAAGGAAAAGCAATATTAGTTCTACCCAAAAAGGGTAGATTATCCGCCAAAGACAAACAATTAGAGCAGTCGGAAGAATTTGTTGAATCCCGACGCAAGCATTCAGCAGTTGAATCATCCATCAATGCTTTAGAAAATCATGGGCTGGACCGCTGCCTGGATCACGGTCTTCATGGATTCAAACAATACGTCGCGTTATCAGTACTAGCACGAAATATACAGATAATAGGTCACCTTATTCAGCAAAAAGACCTAAAACA
>CALZJV010000039.1 GCA_945787595.1 uncultured Desulfobacterales bacterium
GGGGGACAAACGCAGGTGATCCATCCTGCAGAATCACCGCCCAAAGTCCGGCCGGCAGATAACAAGGAAAATTCATTGAATCCAGCCCCGCCGGCAAAGACCTCACGGGTTCGTGTCATGGAAAAACTATCGATCCGCGATGATTTTCGGAGCGCTAAAGATGAATCGAATGCTCAGTCACCGGTGGACCTCCCCCTGACCGCAAAACCGCTTCATATGCCCCCGGCTGAACCGCCATATACCGGCTTCAACCAGGAAACATTTGGGATCGTAACAGAATCATCTTTAGGGGTAATCGAGCGGCGAGATGCAGACATTCATCACAAAAACCTCCCTGCCGGGGAGATGAAACACGGCGGTGCTATACAGGAAACTCCGATTGTGGTCAGAGAAAAAGCCGTGACGGATGTACCTGCTGTGGCGGCTCCCAAGAGAAAAGAGACGCTGTTCAGGTCGGAATTAATGAGACCGGCTAAACTTGTACTGAAATTATTGTCTATCGTGCTGTCCGGCCTCGTCCTTGTGTTGCTCTATATGGAAAATAAAACGGCAACGCAACGATATATTGAACAGACTGAGCACCCGCCTGCAATGCATAGTGCGTTGGATTGATGTAAAAATCGAATTGGCCTCACACCGGTTCCAAGGCATTGCGGGCAGGTTGAACACCGAATCCTCCAAGGCGGACGTTAAGCATCGAATAATGATGTCGCTTCGATCAGCAATCTGTTTTTATATTTTTCTGTAAACCTTCCGCAATTGCCTGCTGAAACCACCGCAGCTGTTATCGGTCCATATTTTCGGGTGGCCTTTCACCTACCTCGAGTAAAATTCCTTGTCGAATTGATTTAAATCCCAGACCCCCTCCAAAACGGTTAAGCATCTAAAAATATTGTAAAAAAAATATAATGCATGTTTTCTTGACAAATTTAAATCGCTACTTTATGGTAGCCGAATACCTTTCTATAAAGTGAAATCCTCACCTTGTGCTATCGGGCAAAAAAGGGGGGTGAAGGGCGATATGGAATACCCGATAGCCGGCGACCATCCTGGAAACAAAATTGAATCTATTAAAAAAAAAGGAGACCGTACCATGAAAAAAGCCGTATGGATTGTCATGATTGTTCTATTCTCAGTTTCATTTGGATTGAATGCAAGTGCCGCAAAACCCTTTAAAATCGCCGCCATTTTTCAGACGGCCATCGAAGAGCCATGGGACGGCGTGATTCATCAGGCCTGTCTCAAAGCCCAAAAAGAATTGGGTAATATCGAATATGAATTCACTGAAAAAATTGCGGCCGCTGATTTTGAAAAGGTCCTGCGGGAGTATGCGGAGAGAGGATTTGACCTGATCGTGGGAGACGCCTTTCTGGCGGGAGAAGAGCCGGCCCGCAGGATTGCCAAGGATTATCCCGAGATTGCTTTTGCCTTCGGTTCAGAGTTCGGTCCGGTCGCACCCAATTTCTCCGTTTTTGACAACTGGATTCACGAACCTGCCTATCTGTGCGGTGTGATTGCCGGCCGCCTTACCAAGAGCAATGTACTGGGTGTGGTGGCCGCCATCCCTATCGGAGAGGTGAATCGGCTGGTGAATGCCTTCAAAGCCGGTGCCCTCAAAGTCAACCCCAAAGTCAAAGTTAAAATATCCTACATCGGCGGATGGTTCGATCCCCCTAAGGCCAAAGAGGCGGCTATCGCCCAGATTGAGGCCGGCGCGGATCTAATCTTTGCCGAACGATTCGGGGTCTTTGAAGCCGCCAAAGAGAAGGGTGTACTTGCCTTCGGCAACATGTCGGACCAGAATGCGATGGCACCCGACGTGGTGATCACCGGACCGATCTGGGATATGTATCCCTCCATCAAATTCTGCATTGAAATGGTCCAGAAAAAAGCATGGGTGTCCATGGATCTTGGCGAATGGTCCATGATGGCAAAGGGCGGCTCCCGCCTGGCACCATTTCATGCTTTTGAAAAGACGCTGCCGGCCGCCGTTATCAAAGAGGTTCGGGATTTGGAACAGAAGATCCTTAGCGGAACTTACCGGGTTCCGGTTGATGAGCAGAAGCCGGTTTCGGATTAAAATGGGATTGTATGTGGTCAGTGGTTTGTTGTTAGTTGTTAAAAAATCAGTTTTACCGTTAATAAATTCGCAACCCGTTTAAATGGTTTCAGGTGTCGGGTGTCAGGTGTCAGACCAGCGGCGGTGCTCATATGAGAATCCGGTAGGCTGAAAAGCGGCCAGTTTAATCATCATTCAACGTTCAATGTTCGGCGTTTAATCTGTTCTCTATTCCGGCCAGCGGCTGGACTGACACCTGAACACTGACACCTGAACACTGATACCTGAAACCTTGAGTCCCAATACCTCCCTCAAGAAGGAAAAGTCATATTCTATGTAATATTGCTTAGGATCCATCTTTGAAGTTTCTGCCATGATAAATAACAAACACCCCGTCGTGACAATGTCCGGTGTCACCAAGCAATTTCTGGATACTGTTGCTAACGACAATCTAAATTTTAACCTCTATGCCGGCGAGATCTGCGCCTTGCTGGGTGAAAACGGGGCGGGCAAGACGACCCTGATGAATATCCTCTTCGGGTATTACAGCTGCGATAGTGGGCAGATTTCGATTAAAGGGGAAAAAGTAAACCTCTCCGCTCCCAAAGATGCCATCACCCGTGGTGTGGGGATGATCCACCAGCATTTTGCCCTGGTGCCTTCTCAATCCGTAATTGAAAATATCATTATCGGCACGGGTTCCGGCACAGGTATTTTTCTTGATATCAAATCCGCCCGCCGAGACATTCTTGCGCTGCAGGAACGCTTCGGTTTGCAGGTTGATCCGGACGCCAAAATCTGGACCCTGTCGGTGGGCGAACAGCAAAAAGTAGAGATTCTAAAAGCGTTATACCGTCAGGTGGACATTCTGATCATGGATGAGCCGACGGCGGTACTGGCACCGGCTGAAACCGTTGAGCTCTTTAAAACCTTGAGATCCCTTGTCAACGAAGGACGTTCGGTCGTTTTCATATCCCATAAATTAAACGAGGTCATGGATATTTCAGACCGCATCGTGGTGCTGAGGGCCGGTCGGGTGGTGGCGGAAAGAAAGACGGCCGAAACCAATTCCAGAGAGCTGGCCAATCTCATGGTCGGCAGGGAGCTTCTGGAAAATCTCGAAAAAAAGAATATCGCGGCCGGTCGACCCGTGCTGGAAATCGAACATCTCAGTGCCTTGAATGATAAAAATATAGGCGCATTGCACGACCTTAATCTTGTGGTACGAGGCAACGAGATATTGGGAATGGCCGGTATTTCCGGCAACGGCCAGCGGGAGCTTGCAGAAATTCTCTTCGGGTTGCGGCATCCGACCAAAGGTATCGTAAAAATAAACGACAGCCCCCTTAAATTCGGCAGTCCGACATCGGCCATTCGCTTAAATATGGGAAGAATTCCGGAGGACAGGATCGATACCGGTTTAATGATGGATCTCACGGTTGAGGAGAACCTGATCCTGGAAAACCACTCATCTGCCAAGTTTCATCGCTACGGCTTGATGAAATCGAAAAAGATACGTCAGTTCAGCGATGAGCTGATTAGCGCCTACGCTATCAAGACAGCCGATCGTGACGTCGTCACCAAGAGTCTATCCGGCGGTAACCTGCAAAAAGTGATGCTGGCCCGGGAACTTGCCGGCCGGCCGACAATGGTCGTTGCCGCCCAGCCGACGCGCGGCCTCGATGTGGGTGCCATGGAATATATTCATCAGAGAATTCTGCAGGAGCGTGAAAGAGGAGCGGGCATACTCCTGATCTCGGAAGATCTGGATGAAATTTTTAACCTGAGTGACCGTATTGTCGTAATGTACGAAGGACAAATCATGGGGGAAGTCCGCTGTGAGGACACCACCCGCGAGCAGGTCGGTCTGTGGATGAGCGGGGTGAAACAGTGATCGGTTTCAGTCCAGCCGCGGGCCTGAAAAGTCTACCCGCCTCAGGAGGGCGGCCAGTTTGATCGAATAAAAAACTTAACGGTATAAATTTTCCATTTTCTGACAGGATTAACCAGACTTCGCTAAAAAGCTTCGCCGCGGCAGGCAAGCTGGACCGGATATCGCGATACTAAACCAAAAAAATCCTGCTAATCCTGTAAATCCTGTCTAAATGAATGAAGTTTCATATGAAGCTGGAAAAACGCAAACCTTTGCCTGGCTGGGCGCGAGTCGTTATCCCGATTGCAGCGATTATCGCCACACTGATTCTTTCCGCCATCCCGATTCTGATTGCCGGCGGAAATCTCTGGCAGTCATATTATTACCTTTTTCACGGCGCCTTGGGTACCCGCTACAATCTTTTGGAAACCTTCGTAAAGGCCAGCCCGCTGTTAATGACGGGTCTGGCGGTGGCCTTTGCTTTCAGGGCCAAGTTCTGGAACATCGGTGCCGAAGGCCAGCTCTTGGCTGGTGCGCTGATGGCCACTGTGTTGGGGGTATCGCTGGGCGGGGTGCCCCAAATGATAGTCCTGCCTACTATCATCGTTGCAGGGTTCCTGGCCGGGGGCATCTGGGCTGCGATTCCGGCACTTTTGAAAACCAAGCTCAAAGTCGATGATGTGGTCTCCACCCTGCTTTTAAACTATGTCATGGTTCACATTATGGGTGCCCTCCTTTTCGGGCCGCTGCAGCAACCCGGCTCCAGCTGGCCCAGATCCTCGGCCATTGTCGAAGCTGCCACTTATCCGATTTTGATGGCACGTTCACGCTTTCACCTGGGGATCCCGCTGGGATTTCTGGCCGTGCTGGTTATCTGGTTTGTCAACAAGAAGACCACCTTTGGTTATCAGTCCCGGGCCGTGGGCGTGAATGCACGGGCCGCCAACTTCGGCGGAATCAATACCACCAAGGTGATTCTGTGGACGGCCCTGGTATCCGGTGGACTGGCCGGATTGGCCGGGGTAGGGGAGCTGTGTGCGATCCAGCGCCGTCTGATCATGGATATATCGCCCGGCTATGGCTATTCCGGAATTGTAATTGCCATGCTGGGTAATCTGCATCCGGTTGGCGTGCTATTTTCGTCCTTGTTTTTTAGTGTGATTATTGTCGGCGCCCAGACCATGAGCCGCATGACCGGTGTTCCCACCTATATTGCCGAAGTGATTCAAGGCATGGCACTGATGGTAATGCTCATCTTCCTGTTGTTTACGGAATACAAAATAAAGCGGGTGCGCAAGCAATGAGCGAGCTTTTTGATATCGCCTTTATTTCGGGGCTGATTGGCGCGACGATGCGGATGGCAACCCCGATCATATTTGCTACCCTGGGGGAGATTCTGGCAGAGCGATCCGGTGTCCTGAACCTGGGTATCGAGGGCATCATGCTGATGGGCGCCATGACCGGATTTCTGGTGACGTTTACTTCGGGCTCCATTTGGACCGGCGTGCTGGCTGCGGCCCTGGTGGGTATGCTGTTGGGGCTGCTGATGGCATTTCTGGCCGTCGATCTGGGTTTGAGCCAACATGTATCGGGGCTGGGTATTACCCTGTTTTCAACCGGACTGGCCATGTTCATTTATCGGCTGTATGTCGGATCTCCTACGGTGCCGCCAACGATCGAGCCTTTCAAGCAGATCACTCTGCCGGTTCTGTCGAAAATCCCTTTGATCGGACCGGGCCTCTTTACGCAATATTCTCTGACTTACTTGGCCTGGCTGTTAATACCGCTGATGTCGATATTGTTATATAAAACCAAACTGGGCCTGAAGATCCGAACGGTGGGTGAAAATCCGGTGGTTGCCGACACCGTCGGGGTCAATGTCGCCCTGACCCGGACCCTTTGTTTGGTTTTCGGCGGTGCCCTGATGGGTATCGGCGGCGCTTTTCTGACCTTGGCCCATCAAAATATGTTTCTGATCGATGTGATCGGGGGCCGCGGATGGGTTGCCATTGCCATGGTCATTTTCGGCAACTGGGACCCTCTCAAAGGTGCCCTGGGCGCCCTTATTTTCGGTTTTCTGGACGGTTTGCAATTAAGGCTTCAAGGATTCGGCATCGCCATTTCCTTTCATCTTTTCCTGATGATTCCCTATCTTCTGACCATTTTGGCCCTGATCAGCGTCTCCAGGAAAGCCGCAGTCCCGGCCGGTTTGTTGAAGCCCTACAGAAGAGAGGAGAAAGGAGGATAAAGAAATGCCAAAAATGTCTAAAATTAAAAAATGCCTAAAGTTAAGGTATGCTGTCGATTATAAATTTAATCAAAAGAATTCTTCGCAGCTCTGCTGCGGGGAGCTTCATTCCGATCCTTAATTTTAGTCAATTTAGTCATTTTGAACTTTAGTCATTCACCTTAGTAGAATAGCCGGAAGTGAAAATTTAGAAATTATCTAGCCAGAAACAAATAAAGATGCGTATTAGGAAAACCCATGTTCGATCTTATCATACGAAATGCCAATCTGCCGGATGGACGGACAGGAATTGATATTGCGATTGCAAAGGGCGTGGTAACAGATGTCGCCGCTAAGCTTGATGCCAAAGCTCAGCGGGAAATCGATGCCACCGGGCGGCTGGCGTCACCGCCTTTTGTAGACAGCCACTTTCACCTGGATTCGACGCTGACCTACGGCCGGCCGCGGGTGAATGCGAGCGGTACCCTGTTGGAGGGCATCGAGCTTTGGGGAGAGCTGAAACCGGATCTGACGGTTGAGAATATCAAAGCCCGTGCTATCAAACTGTGTCACTGGGCGATTGCCCGCGGTACCCTGGCGATTCGCAGCCACGTGGACGTCAGTGATGATCGTCTGCCGGCCGTCAAGGCCCTTTTGGATGTGCGCCAAGAAATCAAACCATACATCGATCTACAATTGGTGGCCTTCCCCCAGGATGGTTATTTGCGCTACCCCGGCAGCGCTGATAATCTGAAACGAGCACTGGACTTGGGTGTTGATGTCATCGGCGGGATCCCCCATTTTGAGAGAACCATGGCGGACGGGGCTGCTTCGGTCAAAGCCCTGTGTGAACTGGCCGCTGACCGCGGCCTGCGGGTGGATATGCATTGCGATGAAAGTGATGATCCCCTTTCGCGCCACATCGAAATGCTGACCTTTCAAACCCAACGGCTGGGTCTGCAGGCACGGGTTACCGGTTCGCATCTGACATCCATGCACTCCATGGATAATTATTATGTCAGCAAGCTGATTCCCCTGATGGCCGAAGCGCGGGTGCATGTGGTGGCCAATCCCTTGATCAACATCACGCTTCAGGGGCGTCATGACACCTATCCGAAACGGCGCGGCATGACCCGGGTGAAGGAGTTGATGGAAGCCGGCATCAATGTGGCCTTCGGGCAGGATGCCCTAATGGATCCCTGGTACAGCTTCGGCTCCCACGACATGCTGGAAGTCGCCCATATGGGTCTGCATGTGGCCCAGATGACCGGGGTTGATCAAATGCGACAGATCTTCGAGGCGGTGACCTATAATGGCGCCAAAGTGATGGGGTTGGAAGGTTACGGCCTTGAGCCGGGGTGCCGGGCGGATATCGTTATTCTCCAGGCGGCTGATACGCACGAAGCCTTGCGGTTGAAGCCGGCCCGTCTGTTTGTCATCCGCCGCGGGAAGATCATTGCGCAAACACAGCCGGTGGTTAGTCATGTGGAACTGGAAGACCAAAATATCGAGGTGGATTTTAGGCTTCCAGATTAAGCCGCAAGCGGCTGTCTGAAGGGCCAGGAAGCTTGGAGGCCAGAAGGCTGGAAGGCCTAAAAGCTTACCAATAATGCACTCCGCAAAACTTCCAAGCCTTTCATCATCCCATTTCCAGGCCTCTGCTCTCCCCAGCTTCCTAGCTTCTCAGCTTCTAAACTTCCCAACTTCTCTGCTTCTAAACTTCCCAACTTCTCTGCTTCTAAACTTCCAAGCCTCTCAGCTTCTAAACTTCCCAACCTCTTATCTTCTCACCTTCCCACCTTCTCAACTTCTTAATTCCAGTGTCTCTCATCCTCCCAGCCTCATAGCCTCCCAACCTCCCAGCGTCCTCGCTTCCCAGCCGTCTACGGTCTCAAGTATCGTTTCAATTCTTTAAAGACTTCCGGATGTTCGGTCTCAAAGCGGGTCAGGAAATGCTCTGATCGCATAATCGGACTCCAGAGCGAGAAATCCTCGCGGTCGAAGTCCATTCCCACAGCCAGCATGTCACTAAAGGTTTCTATCAGATGATCCTCGGGTTTGTAAATGGAGTCGCCGATATCGCCCACCCAGCAAAGCGGCGTTTCCTGATAACGGTCTTTGAGATCATGGTAAAAATGATGGGTAACAATGGTGTGCGGCTGCAGGCCCAGATCGGTGAAGGGCATGGTGACACCCTGTTCGGCCACCTCGATCAGCGCCCCATTGTAGACGGGCACAAGTTCGACCCCTGCATCTTGGCAGAGCCGACAGATGCCCTCCAATCCCTCCAGGCTGGCGCACACCGGAAAGAGAAATATTTTCCTGGGCTTGTGATAACCGAGCGCCTCTTCGACAAAATAAGTCAGGGTCTGGCCGGAGGCGATGCATTCCTCCATGACGATCCAGGTATCGTCCTGCCACCATTCTCCCACAAAAGACGTTTCGACGATGTCCCAGCCGCGAAATTTTGCCTTGTCTTCCACCCGGGTCAGCTTTATGTAGGTGGTGTCGAGCAGTTCGGGGCGCTGGAGCGGGGGATTGGCGTCTAATAGATCAAGTGGACGACCACCCCAAAGGATGACAAACTGGGCCAGACGTCCCTCGAACATGCGCTCGAAAAGGCGAATCATATCATGGCCGATCTCTTTGATCATTAAAAATTTTTCAGGTCCGCAGGACTGACGGCTGAGTAAAAATTCTTCACCGGCCCCCCGGCCGGGAAAATCGACCACATAAATCCTTTCCGGCAGGCACCTGGCTTTAAATGCCTCATGCCTGGTAATTCCCTTTACCAGCCAAATATCTTTGCCGCCCCGCGACATCACGATCTCTCCAATGTCTTCGAGGTAAATCCGGTTCCGATCCGTTTTCATGGGTACCCTCCTTTTATGAACACCCAAATAGCGAAGGCGGGGCTTATTGTCAACGTCGATTTAGTTCGGTCCAGGCCGATTTTTTAGTCGAAGGAAATTTTGGCTCTAACTCAGATATTATTTTCTTGACTTTTCAATCTATATTTTTATATTTGTTTGTAGAACAATAGATTTGTAGGAATTATAAAATCAGAACCAAAGATCAGGATTAAAAATCGCCAGTCGTTAAAAGGAAATTTTGTCGGGCTGGACCGAATACAATAGATTGGAATAACGCCTGTCTTTACAAGCGAACCTATACATCATCTAAACGTGCTTCTTGATTTTGCCTATTTAAAACAGTAACCATTCAGCAGATCGTTTGGCATTGAGGATTGATTATTCTTTTTTTCCGAGCATGATTTCTTTTTGAACCTTCCAGCCTGAATTTAAATCGCAGCTTTCTAGCAAATTCATTCGTAGCAGTTTTCTCTGTTTGCGCCAAAACAAATCGCAAAATAATGGATACATCTTTGATGTCAAATAGATACATAGCAATGCCTATCATCTTGACAGTTTTGACCTTAGACAAAGAATATCCTTTGAAATTTTCTGAACAAACAAAAATTAAACCTCATTAATTCAGGGGGCTAATTTATTTGGTGATAGCTGGGTTCCGGCCCAATGGTCTGGCATTTTGTTTGCATTACCTAACCCGGACAAGCCGGAAAGAATAGCCACAAAGGCACCAAGACACAAACAATAATTGTTTATTATTAATTAAACTTCGTGTCTTGGTGTCTTGGTGGCGAAAATATTTTGTTAGAAAAATCCTTCGCAAACATGATGTGATTTCAATTAATGGGTACTAAATATATTAACCTGATTTTTTTCATTAACAGCAGCCTTGACGGTATGTCGTATTTGAGGAGGCAAAAACAGCAAACTCTTAGGATACCCTGAATATTCAATCCGGTGTTATAAGCGCAGGCCATTGGGTGTCGAGGACATCGAAATTCATCTAGGATTCAGGTAATTTATTGACCACGGGGGATATCGATCCGAGCCGAGATAAACTTTTCGTTTTGGATATGTATCACTGTCTATTATTTTGAATCTGTTATTGAGCCTATTTCATTTCCTATTGCTGCCTTTGAAACTGCAACTCCAATAGATAACTTTATCCTCTATTGAATTTCCTTTCCGGTCTGTTTTCGAAATTTTTATCATGAGTCAATTTCTGAAATTCATTGCTTCATCATCAATTGGAGAAATTTTTAAAATAGCTCAAGATTAACCAACGTGCCGGCTAAAAAGGAGGTGGCAACGATGAAAAAGGCAAAAATCTTTCTCATCGATCTGAAACCTGCTACCAATGTTGGATATATGCTGCGAGGAATTCTGGAATCATGTCCAAATTTAGAAATCCATATCCAACAGAAGTGTTCAAAAGACAGCGCAACTGATTTCTGCGATGGTGAGCTATCCGGTATTATCGCGAGCCGCCGGCCAGATCTGATATTTCTCATCCTATCCCCCTCTCTCTTAAAGAATGCCGGGGCGTTGCTTCAATCCTTGAGAAATGAGTTTTCAGATCTGCCGATTATAGTTGTGGTTGAAGCATGTGAGCCGGATACGATGTTTTCATTGCTGAAACTCGGAGCTGCTGACTTCATCACCCCACCACTCAAAGAGATTAATATTCTACCGCGTATGTGGCGTTTGCTGGAACGGAAGACACAAGCAAAGATACTTACCCATAAGCTTAAGGAAAAGCTTGGCCTAAAACAAATGGTTGGTGAAAGTCCACCCTTTCTTGACGAAATAAAAAAAATACCCACGGTTGCCAAATGCGATGCGAATGTTCTGATTTCCGGAGAAACAGGTACAGGAAAGGACTTATGTGCCCGGGCGATTCATTATCTTAGCCCGCGATCGAGTAAACCTTTTATCCCCTTCAATTGTGGGGCCATTCCAACCGACTTGATGGAAAACGAATTGTTCGGCCACGTGCAGGGGGCATTCACGGGTGCCTCCACACCTCAGCTGGGATTGATCCACGAAGCAAACAGCGGCACCTTGTTTTTAGATGATATTAATTGTCTTCCGCTTTCCTCGCAGGCAAAGCTCTTGCGCTTCCTCCAGGAAAAAGAATACCGGCGGCTTGGCTCAACAAAAATGTGCCAGGCGGATGTGCGGGTTATCGCTGCGACAAACACCGACCTGGAAGCAGCTGCCGAAGAAGGTGAGCTGCGCCACGACCTTTACTATCGTTTGAATGTCATTCCCATCACGCTGCCGGCCCTTCGTGACCGGCGGGAGGACATCCCGCTGATTGCGCGCCACTTTTTAAATAAATATGCAACTGAGTTTGACAAGCAATTAACCGGCTTTGCCTCCGAAGCCCTGCAGACACTCATGCTTTATGACTGGCCCGGCAACGTGAGGGAGCTGGAGCATGTGGTTGAGAGAGCAGTCTTATTCTGCGAACATACAGTAATCAGAGAAAATGACATCATTTTACCACAGCAGAAAGCCCCAGCGTGGAAAGCGTCGTTCAAGGAAGCTAAGGCAGACGTGATCAACGAATTTGAGAGAAACTACCTTGAGAATCTCTTGATTGCTTACCGTGGAAACATTACCAAAGCAGCCCAAGGTGCACAAAAAAATCGTCGGGCATTTTGGCAACTGATCCGAAAACATCAGATCGATGTACAAACCTTCAAACCTGGATAATTGCCTGCTTTACTATGACAAATTTGTCCTGCCTTTACTGATAGAAACGTTCATAGGTTCAGGGTTCAGAGTTCAAGGTTATTTTTTAGCTGACCTTGATTGTTAAATTACTCCGCCGGTCGTATTGCGGGATGAAAATTGAAATTGCAGCGCAAGAGCCTCCGGCATTCAAAGTTTTAAAATCAAATTATCTGTGTCCTCTGTGCTCTCTGCGGTGAAAATTTTTTGTCATCATTCAAAATGGCTAACTTCGGGGTTTTCATCCATTTCACTGTCCTAACGCAGTCCAAAAACTATATCTGGAAGACTATACCAGGATAAAAAAGTCCTATCTAAGTCCGTTCACGTCACCCTAAATAGGCCCCAGAAAGTCTCAAGAATAAATTCAAAATATAACTTAACCATTTTATATTTCAGCATATTTTAATAATTCTCAACTTTTTCGGATAGATCCTCAGACCAGTGGCATACCATTTGCTATCTGTCTTTTGAGAGGAAGGTTAATTTGAAACAAGTTCTGCTCATAAATGATGAATCAAAAATTGGGAATGAAATATTGGCATATCTTGTAGATCATCCGAATGCACGAGACACACTGGAAGGAATTGTGGAGTGGTGGTTGTTGGAGCGAGTGGTCAAGTTCCAGGAGGCTCAAGTCAAAAAAGCCCTCGCTCAGCTTGTCGCCAAAGAATTGATTCTTGAGGAAAAGGGATCGGATTTGCAGATTCACTATCGAATTAATCAGAGCAAGTACAAAGAAATCAAAGCGCTTTTCAAGCAGAGGGCCGGGTGATTTTCATTGGACGGGATATCGGTATGTTTGAAAAGTTATATGCTAACTACATTAAAATATTACACAAGGCTTTCGAATTCTTCTTCGATTTCGGCTAGTATTATCCCGGAAACGACCAGGCGGAGCTATATACGAGAATCGTATCGATTTTGTTTTCCAATGAAGCGCCAAGAATTATTTGAAATAAATATAGGAGGTCTATCATGCCAGTGTATTTACATCCCGGAGTTTATGTAGAAGAAATTCCCAGCGGTTCCAAGCCGATCGAGGGGGTTGGAACTTCCACGGCGGCGTTTGTCGGCTATACAACCAAAGGCCCTATCGGCGAGCCTGAGCTAATTCTCAAGTGGGACGACTACGTCAATCAATACGGCGGTATCCGTGACACTGAGGACCCGGTAGGAGATCCCATGGGCTTTTCCGTGTCCGCCTTCTTCCAGAACGGCGGCGGCAAAGCTTATATCGTTCGTATTACCAAGAATTGGACAGATTTGGCAGGAGACCCTGCAGACCGAGGCGGCAAAGCTGTCGGTGCGATGGATCACCCCTCTGCAGACAACAACACAGATGCCCTGCTTTTTAAAGCTTTCAATGAGGGAAGCTGGGCCAACGGATTGGTCGTCGAGATTAGCAGCAAGCCGGTGCCAGTTGGCGATGATCCGCTTTACACGGTTTCGATTGGTCGAAAAAATGATGAGGATCCGCCTGAATTTTTTGTCGATGAAACGTTCACGAATATCAGTGTAAAAGACGGTGATCCTAAGTTCATCACGAATGTGATCAATGGTGTTTCAGAACTGGTCACGGTTGAGATAAAACCGCTAAATGAAGTTGCTGCCGGTACCCCTTCACTGAAACTGGGTATGAGTATTAGTGGTGATTTAAGCGGGCTGTCATTTCCATTAGATTTAAGTTCGGCGGCGGCGGAAGATAGAACGTTAACGATAGCGCTTGATGGTGCCACCGCTATTGATCGAACAATTGGGCAAGCTTCATACGATAACCTGGCAGATATTGCTCAAGCGATACAAGATAAGGTTAGATCTGGTTCAGGTTCTACTGCAAACAGACAGAAACACTTCACCTGTGAGGCACAAGTTAGCAAACTGGTTCTTACATCAGGAACGAATACGGATTCATCAGCAGTGATCGTGCGGGATTCAAGTCTCGCTCGTACATTAAAATTAGGTGAAATATATAAAGGCACAAGCACCAGCGGCGATTTAGCTACATTCACGGGTCTTGATTTGTCGACTGAGACAAATGCAGCAAACAGGTCATTAAGTGGAAGCATTGATGGAGCAGCGTTTCCGGATTTAGATTTTGGGCAAGATAATTTCGATACATTAGAAAAAGTGAGAGAAAAGATCAGTGAAATTTCTGGTCTTTCTTGTACGGTTGTGGGTGATAGGCTATTGCGAATTCAGGTGTAGCCTCTGCACTAAGCTTGGGAACTGCTAATGGTGGTACTGAACAAGATGGTACAGCTTACCAGGCTGCAAATGGGGGCGAAGAGACAACAGGTAGTGAATCTTCTATTGACAGTTATGATCTTATAGTAGGACCAGGTGAAACCACCCTCGGCGGTGGTGAAGATGGGAACGGGCCATTAACAGCCGACTATACAGAGATTTTTACCAAGTTTCTGAAAATTCGCGATATCAATATCATTTGCCTGCCGGGCCAGAATTGGCCGAAAGATTTGGTCGCCGATGCCGAAGGTCAGCCGGTGATCGATGAGGCGATCGGGCATGCCGTAAGGATGAAAAGCCGAATGGTAATCGTTGATCCACCGCATGGAGTAGAACTAGATACCGAACTCGAGGTAAACAATCTAAAACTTCCAAATAAGACCTACAGCGTTCTCTACTACCCTTGGACCAAAGTTGCAAATCCGTTTTACAATGCAGAGGATAATCCGGGTGCTGAAAAGACCGTTCTGGTCCCGCCATGCGGATTCGCTGCAGGCATGTGGGCCAAGATTGACGGGAAGCGGGGCGTCTGGAAGGCACCCGCCGGTCTTGAAACTGGATTGGGGGGCCTCGCCGGCCTGGAGCACAAAGTTGAAGATGGTGAGCAGGACTCACTGAATCCGCTTGGCGTCAACTGCCTGCGTTCGATGCCCGGCCCGGTGATCTGGGGCGCCCGCACGCTGGCAACCAAGGCCGATCCGGAATGGCGCTATGTGCCGGTGCGGCGCACGGCCATCATGATCGAGCAGAGCATCTACAACGGCATCCAGTGGGCTGTATTCGAGCCCAACGACCATCGTCTGTGGGCGGCCCTGCGAGGCAATATCGGCGGTTTCATGAATAGCCTGTTCCGGGTCGGCGCCTTCCAGGGCGAGAAGGCCTCGGACGCCTATTTCGTCCGCTGCGGATTGGGCGATACGATGACCCAGACCGACATCGACGCCGGTCAGGTCATCGTTATCGTCGGCTTCGCGCCGCTCAAGCCGGCCGAGTTCGTCATCGTCCGCATTCAGCAGAAAGTAAACCAGCAATAAAGGAGAATGAATATGCCTGCACCACTATTCCCCGCCAATGCACATCGCCACGATCCCTATCGAACGTTTAAATTTCAGGTTCTGATCGACGGCCAACCCGTGGCTGGATTGAAAAAGATGGGCGCATTGAAAAAGACCACCGAGGCGGTGGACTGGCGCACGGGCGGCGATCCGACGCATGTGCGAAAATTGCCGGGAGGCACCAAATACGAGGCCATTGCGCTGGAACAGGGCTTGACGCACGATCCCGTGTTTGAGCAATGGGCCAATCTTGTGAACAACATCGACGGGGATACCGCCATGTCTCTGAAAAATTTTCGCAAGGATATTGTCATCAATGTGATGAACCTTCAGGGGCAGGTGGCCATTTCCTATCAGGTCAAGCGGGCCTGGGTATCGGAGTATCAGGCTCTGCCGGAATTCGATGGCGGCACCACCAACACCGTCGGCATTCAGACCATCAAGCTGGAGCACGAAGGTTGGGATCGTGATGAGGCAGTTGCCGAGCCCGCAGAGTCTTGATGAGCCAAAGCGGTGGATGGCATGAAAGTCATACTGCCCGGCGGCCTGTCGAAGAACGGATGCATTGAACGCCGGGCCAGATTCCGTCCGCTAACCGGGAGGTTAGAGCAGGCGCTGATCGAGTTCAGAAGGGGCCTTGATCGGCCCGGCTACGTGACAGCCGTGCTCGGTTCTGCCCTGGAAAGTATCGGAAACCAGCCGGCAGACACCGGGTCTGTGGCGGATTTGTGCGTGGCCGACCGCCAGTATCTGATGTTGCGTCTGGCCGCCATGCTTGACGGCGAACAGCTGTGGCTGAAGGTCGGTTGCAGTCACTGTGATGCCCTATTCGACGTAGACATCCGGCGATGCGATCTGCCGCTGAAGCAAGCCGGACCGGGCTTCCCGCTAGTGACGCTGCGCGTGCAAGCGTGGACGATTGATGTCCGGGTGCCCACGGGTGCGGATCAGGAGCGCATCGGAGTGCTATCCGAAGCGGAAGCCATGCAGCAGCTTTTACAAAGCTGCATCCGATCGGTGAATGGCGAGCCGCCCGGCAGGGAATTCATTCACAACCTCTCCGAGCCTGATATCGAAGCGATTGACGAGGCCCTGGATGAAGTATCGCCCGCCGTTTGCCACCAACTGCTTGTGACTTGCCCGGAGTGCGGGCGGCAACAGCACGCCGAACTGGATCATTATACCCTGGCCGGCATGAACGAGCACTACTTCTATGACGAGGTACACACCCTGGCCAGCCACTACCACTGGAGCGAGGCGGCAATCCTGGATCTGCCGCAAGCCCGGCGCCGTCTCTACCTGGGCATGATCAACCGGTCTGCCGGCATGACCGGGCAGGGGTGAACGCCATGAGCTTCCTTCGATCCGTCATCGCCGATGCACGTCCCCGCAAACCCATGTTTGAGTCTTCGAACAGCCCATCGGCGCTCACCGGAGCGAAGACTCGAGGATCGGGCGGGGATGTTTTCCGGGGCGAACCTTTTGCTGATTCAAGAGAAGACATTTCTAGAGTAGCAAATCGTCTGAGTCTGATGGATGCGCACCGCATGGCTCACCGTCCTATCGACAGTTTTTCTGAATATGGGCCCGTTACATCCGGCCCCACTCACCATGGAGAATTAAATGGCTCCTTTTCAAAAGCTCAAAACGAGATCGGTATGGTTCCCGGTGCGGCCTTTGGAACCAATGATGACACCGATACGAGCAGGACATTGTCTGTGAACAGTCCAAATGCGGAAGGTGGCAGCCAGCAAGGGCCTGAAACAGCGTTGCCGCGAAATGAGATGACATGGCATAACGATGACGCTTTGCCGGAGACAGATTCAAAACCAGAAAAGAGCCTGCATATTTCCGGTAGCCGTGAGCAGGATGGAGGGCGTACGTACATCTTGGATACGACCGAAAACCTATCGGACGGGGGTTGGGAGAGATCAGACAGCGAAACAGAACATTCGAAAGCGGTATTAACGACAAGAATTTCCGGGGTGGTTTTGCCGCAGCCTGAGACTAAGGTTCGCTTTGTAGTTGAAGCAGAAAAACATGGCCCTGCAAGCACAAATGGGGGGCAAGCCTCTGATACGCTGTCAGAGGACGCCGGCAATGCGGTGTTTTCACCGATCGCAATGGGTGAGCAGGATAAAGAAGAAGGGTATCTGGATGATGCAGAATTATCCGGCAAAGTTTCAGTCAAAGCTGAATTCTCCCGGCGGGCAGACTCCCCCAAGACCATTGGCAATAGGCAATCTTCAGCGCAAATGCCAACTGAAAGATACCGTCATGAGCAGATAGAAAAAACGGCTCATAAAGCAAGCCATCCGCTGCAAAAATCAACAGATGCCCCGCAAGTGTTGTCGGAAGTCCTTACAAAAGGTTCACTTCCGCAGGGTAAAGCAGTTACCGGAAACATTACGGAGAGGAAGGAAACTGCGGCTTTGCATAACACAGTGAATGATATTTTGACCAATGACATGGACTTAGGCTCCTTGTCACCATCGTCGGTGGCGGAAGCAGGACCGGAAAAAGCCGTAGCCAAGGTTGCCGCTCAAGCACGACCTGCCTCAGTTCAGGCAAGCGTGCTGCACCGCAATCCCATTTCTGACAACAACGGCAGACATACCGCGAAAGCTGCCTATGGGGCATCCGTTGATGCATCTAAGGCTCCGGAGGTGAAGATCGGTCAGGTCGATGTTTTTATTGAGGCTCCTCAGCGCTCCGATCAACGTGGAACTGCGTCATCGCGTCCCTCGCTATCACTAGCGAGTCGGCACTATTTGAGGAGGCCCTGATGCTGCCGGCCAGTTCATTATCCAGGGCAGCGTACGGCTTGCGCGATTTATTGATGAAGCATATTGATGAATTCGACAATATCGATCGCATTAAAATAGGACATCCCGGTGATACGATTAAAGATCTGGAAGATGTTGACGAGAATTGCCTCAATCTGTTTTTCTTTGATGTGAATTATGATGGATATCCTGCTGACGGGACGAGTGAAAATCCGTTTTATGTGCGGTTGCATTGCCTGATTACCGCAGTAGGCCATAAAACCAATGAACCTGAAGCGGTTGGCAGCAACAATAATCGAGATGTTAGTAAGGGCGAAAATGAATTGAGGCTGATTGGCGAAGTGATGCGTATCCTGCATGAACAGCCGGTGCTTTCGGTCGACGATGACGATCATAATGAAATTGCCCAGCTTCAGGTCGTGCCGTACACCATGAACTTAGATAACCTCAATCATATATGGTCAACGCAGAGTGATACCTCATACCGCTTATCGGTGGCCTACGAAATGGCATTGGCGCCTGTTCCTCACACGTTACCTTCGAACCCGTCACCCTTGGTCGGCGACTCCCAGATGGTCTCCTGGGGCGCAATGACACGACCGCCCGAGAAAGAAAAAGATGGCGCCATCAGCCTGAAACCAATCGTTGAGTATCTTGAAATTGATACAACCAGCGAAGATTGGATGCCACATATCTGCCTCGTCGAACAGATTAATGCTTCTGAGAACAAACTCCATTACGTGTTTAAGGTCGATGGAAATCTTGATGAAACTTTGGATATTCTGATTGCCGGTCGAAACAATGGAAAAGTGAAGCTGGTTTGGAATGTCTGGCGAAGAAAAACGGATAACAGCATTGTGGCCTGGAAAGAGGATATTCCTGACAGCGTGCCGCCAGCAGAGAAGGAGATAAAAGACGATCCGGAACCATCCGACCCGTTTTTCCCGAACCGAATTGATCCCGACGACATCGATTCCCGAAGAATCTTCAATGTTAAATTGCCGGACGATGTAAAAGACAGTGATACGAAAACATGGCAGGCCATGCTGCATGCCATTCACGAATGGAATCATGAGGAGCCTGCCGACAGTGGAGAATTTAAAACCACGCTCATTAAAAGTAATTCGGTCCTTCTTTACGGAGAGGGATCGTGAACCCAATGCCTTCTCTTGCCCCGGAATGGGAACGCATTGACTTGTTAGGCGCCTGTTTGAGTGCCGCCAGGAGGGGGGCAGATATTCCGCAGGAGATGGGACAGCGTCTTGGTGTTGTGCAGCAGGAGGTGCGTGCGATACGGCAGGGTGATCCATGGCGCTCTGTTGTGGCTGAGTTCGGTTTTGAACCGCTGGATCAGGATATTCTCGCCTGCAGTCTGGCGCCAGAGGCTGAACCGAGACTGGGGTGGATGTATCAGGAACTGCAGCCTGGCATTGCTTCACCCTATCCAACGCCGGCATTGATACGCGAAATGTTTGTTATGAATACCGAAGAGTCCTTCATGTTCAACCGACGACTCAGGCAGGACTCGCCATTGCTGAGAAGCGGCATGATTGAAGGGCATTCTTCGAGCCTCTTTCAGCCTATCCGCCCCACCTCGCGCGCATGTGCAGGACTGTTTGGCTGGCCGCTAACAGATTCCGTTGTGGTGCCCGGTGCGGTGGAGGTCCCACTGAGAGCCACATGGGACGACCTCGTTTTACCCAATCACTGCATTAAAAACCTGCGTGAATTTATCCTGTGGGTAACCCATCGACGGCAAGTCGAACGTGATTGGGGCGGTCGCGTTACGGGTGGGCCGATCGCGCTGTTTTCCGGCCCTGCGGGCACCGGGAAAACCCATGCTTCGGAGGTGGTTGCGAATGCACTGGGCTGGCCGCTTTTCCGTGTTGACCTGGGTCTTCTGGTCAGTAAATACATCGGCGAAACGGAAAAAAATCTCAATGCCCTGTTTGATGCTGCCGATGGCAAATCCGTCGTGCTGTTATTCGATGAAGCCGACAGCCTGTTCAGCAAGCGTGGTGAGGTGAAAGAGGCCCGGGATCGTTATGCCAACATGGAAGTCAGCCACCTTCTTTCTCGCATCGAGCGACATCGGGGACCATGCATTCTGACCTCCAACCTGCGTCAACACATCGACTCGGCGTTTACGCGACGGTTTCAGATGGTTATCGACTTTCCGCGTCCGGATGCGGCTGCCAGGGCTGAATTATGGCGTATGCATATTCCCCCGCAGGCGCCACTTGATCCCGCGGTAGAGCCTGAATTGCTTGGTCGGGAGTTCAACCTTAGTGGCGGACAGATCCGAAATGCCGCTTTACATGCAGCATTCCTCGCAGCAGGCGAGTCCTCGCCCATCGGGTTGGCTCATATTGCCAGCGCCGTAAGGACAGAATTTGTGAAAAAGGGTGGCGAGCTGTCTTCAGCAAGCCTGGGGAAACTGGCCGCTCACCTTCCGTTAGAGGTAAAAGATGATTCAGATTGAACGGATACGCATGCATCTGCCGGCCGGATTTGAGCATCGTGCGACCTCAATTGCCCGTCGGGTAGGTGATGTGCTGGCGAAACAGCATATCTCACTGGATGTATCGCTCGAATCCGTTTCAATTACCCCCCAGCGGATATCGGCGGGCACTCCTGATGTTGCGATCGCAAATTTGATTGTTGAGCAGATTGTTGCCAGTTATGGAGGGAGACAATCATGAATACACCTGTGGCGACCGGCAACTATTCCCACCTGAAGGTGACGCGCGGCGTGCTGAAAGAGCACACCGGTGGGGATAATCCCCTTGAACTGCATTTTGAATTCAATCCCTCCACGATTACCCGTTCACGGGCTATCGAGATCAGTTTTGGCGAAGGCCAGGCGACAGCCGGTGGAAGAGACTTCACTGGTACCAGTGAAATTGCACGGGTAGCGCAGGGTGCGACCGTAAAAGCGGAAAGTTTCACGGTAAAGATTTTACTCGATGCGACCGACCGCATGAATTCCGGTGACTCTGACGCACAGTCAAAAGGGGTTCAGCCGGAGCTGGATATTTTATACAGCATGGTTGAGCCGAAGCTGCAGGCCCCTGACGGCGCATCGACCCTGGCAGCGCTTTCAGCGGATTCCGCTGATGCTCAGCCGTATCCGTCTGTGCTGCTGTTTTCATGGGGAGAGCAGGTGTTGCCGGTGTTCATGACTCAGGTCCAGTTCGAGGTAAAAGCCTTTCTGCCATCGCTGCTTCCCTATCGCGCCGAAGCCACGCTCACTTTGCAGGTGATTCAGAGCAGGAATGACTATTACACCCCTGAGATAGAACGCATGTTTTCGTCAGCACAAAATGCCGTGGGTTCGCTCCAGGGCTATCAGGACATTGGGGAGACGTGATGCTGAATCATTCTATATATATCCGGGGTCGACAATGTCGCTAAAAGGATCGCGCTATCAAAATACCCTGTCGTTTTCCGCAGAAAATGGTCAGTTGCCCGTGTTTGAGGGCCTTCGATCTCGGACCATTGGTCAGGCAACCGGTGTGCTCGAGTATATTGTGAAGGAAGATGACCGCCTGGATCTGCTTGCGCTTTATTTTTACGTCGATAGCCGCAAATGGTGGCGTATTCTGGATGCCAACCCCGAAATTGTTTTTGGCGCCGATCTGACACTAAGTGAATATATCGGTGAAACCATCCTGATTCCCAGGGCGACAGAAGCCGGAGCCGGCCGATGAGCAACTCACAGGATTTCCGGCAGCCTGCGCAGTGCAGGATTACCGTGGATGAAGAAGAAATTTCAGAACTGGCTCCCTATCTTGTTGAAGCGACTGTCGAAACGGCCAGAAAAGAACCTTCCGTCTGCACACTTGTGTTCGACACGGTTCGGTTAGAGGATGAAACCTGGCAGATTCAGGATGCCGGCATCTTCCTGCCCTGGAAACCATTCAAAATCGAAGCCAATTTTGGCGACTATTCCGAGGAAGTGATGCGCGGTTATATCAAGGAAGTCAGGGCCGATACACCGGAGCAGATGGGCAATGCCAAAGTGATTGTCTTCTGTCAGGACGAGAGCCTGCTGCTGGATCGCGAACATATCCGTAAGGCATGGTCCAGGGAAGATGAAACAATGACCGATGGAGAAATCGCTAGCGAAATTGCCGGTAGCAATTTCGATGTCGATAGCGAAGACGGTTTAACCAATATCAGCCTCAATCAGGATTGCACCAGCATTCAGTTTCTACGCGATCGGGCCGAGGCAAACGGATATGAATGTTACACCCGAGCTGGAACCCTCTATTTCAAACCCGCGCAACTGGATGAAGACCCTCAGCCATCGATCATGGTTTATAAAGGGGAGCGCTCCAATTGCCTGCGCTTTTCAATCCAGCATGACGGGCACAAACCTGACGAGATAAGCCTGGTCCGGGCAGCAGAGACCGGAACCGAACCTGAGCAGGAGACTTTCAGGCCGGACCTGACATTGCTCGGTGATGCCGCCGCAACCAGTGAAAGCATGGGGCTCGATCCATTTGTCTGGCAAATGCCCCGTCCGGCCGGAAGTTCCCTGGAAGAAGCGAAAGCAAGGGCACAGGCCAAGGCCAATGAAAACGCGTGGAAAATTATGGCTGACGGAGAGCTGGACGGCTCACTCTACGGCCATGTGTTGCTGACACATAAGCCGGTTGGGGTTTATGGAGTTGGCGATACCTACGGCGGCTTGTATTACGTGGATAAGGTAACCCATATTTTTGCCCAAAGCGGCTACCGTCAGTCCTTCAGGTTGCTGCGCAATGCAACCAGACAGAATACAGAACCCGAAAGCAGCGATGCACTGGCGGGTGTGAGGTAAATGTGGAAGAGACCGTAATTCGCCTGGCCCGATTCATCGATGAAAAGCGCTTTGGAAAGTTTCGCGCAATTGTCGCAGACAACAAGGATCCGCAAAAACGAGGTCGTCTCAAGCTCCTGATACCCTCGGTACTGGCCGATCAGGAGTCCGATTGGGCACTGCCCTGTCTGCCCTATGGCGGGATTGATCAGCAGGGGATGTTTTTCGTGCCCGAAATAGATGCCCAGGTATGGATAGAGTTCGAAGAGGGCGATATCAGCAGACCGATCTGGGTGGGAACCTTCTGGCAGCAGGAAAGCGATACGCCGGAAGACGCGGCCAAGGAGGAACCGACGACGCGTCTTTTCCAGACCAAGTCCGGACACATTCTGCAGTTTGATGATGAAGAAGGTCAGGAGCAGTTTCGCTTATTTCATCCGGCAGATGCCGAGATGCTGATCGATAAAAACGGTACGATATCGTTGACGGATACATCCGGCGCGGTTTTAAAAATGGATGCGGAAAATAGTGAAATCATTATTGAAGATGCGAATGGAAACATCTTGACCATGAATAGTTCCGGAACAAAAGTTGAAGACGCCAATGGCAATGTTATTGAAATGGCCGCAGCCGGAATTACCGCAGAAGCGCCGAAAATTGTCATCAAGGGTGGTCAGGTGCATCTCGGTGACGAAGGGGGGGAACCTGTTATTAAGGGACAAAGTTTTCTAGGTATGTTTGCCACCCATATTCATACTGTGGCGCCGGTCGTGGGTGGGCCAACCTCACCACCAATACCGCAGGGAGAGATGAGTACGCTCTCAACAACGGTGAAGACCATATGAGGAGCGTTGAATGCCGGGTTTAAGCGAATCGCAGTATCTGAGGTTTCCGTTTAATGTCGGTATTGACGGGCCGCAGACCAGCGCACGTTCCGAACATGTGCGTGAGCAGATCGAGCAGGTGCTGTTTACCAGCCCGAAGGAGCGGGTATTCCGTCCGGAGTTTGGTGTCGGCATACGCAGGTTGGTTTTTGAGCCCAATAATGCGGCGCTGTGGAACATCACGCACAAACAACTCAGCGCTTCTCTATCCTCGGCATTACAGGGCGAGGTCGACCCGAAGACGCTTGAAATTAAAATCGATCATGCGGATGGCAAGCTGATTATCCTGATTTCCTACATGCTTGCAGCTATCAACAGGCAGGAGTCACAGACAATTACAGTTGGGGGACAAAGCAGTGGCTGATTCGCCGCATATGGAACTTCGCTTTGAGGGCAGCTGCCCCGATTGCGGTGTGCGCGAGGTGCATCTGCCTGCCTCATTGCCCGTGACGGGGGACGATTTTGATTGGCGGGTTCGGGATTACGATGGCTTCCGTATGTTTATGCTGGAGGAGTTATCAGCCCGTTTTCCGGAGCGTAAACGCTGGACGCCGGCCGATCTGGAAGTTGTTCTGGTTGAGGTGATGGCAACCATTCTGGACCAGTTGTCGGATATGCTGGACAGAGTGGCGGCCGAAGCCTTTCTCGAGAGCGCCAGACGGCCGCAAACGGTTCGTCAATTGCTGAATTTTATCGGCTATGATGCTGTTGCTGTAGCCAAGAGCAAAGATCAGATTCCAGGCAAGGAAGGTGATGCTGCGGTAACAGCACTTGAAGATTACTGGCGCAGTCATCCCCATGCCATGGAGCAGGCCAAACGCGCCGGCCCATGGGATATTCATACCCAGAAGCGTATGGTTACGACCGATGACTATGCACTGCGTCTGCGTGAACACCCGCTCGTAGTAAATGCCCATGCCTGGACCGCGTGGAGCGGTTCATGGTTGACGATGCATCTGGCCGTGATTGCATGGGGAAATATGATATTGGATTCGGGACCTGAAGGTACGCCCCTGGTCGAATTTCCCCAGGAACTGAAAGACAAAGTCGTCAATTTTCACGAGGCTGTCGGGCTCACTCCGCCGAATCTGGAGTCCTCGCCGCTGCCGAGTGTGCGCATGATTTTACGGCCCTACATCGATGCCCATCGGATGGCCGGTCAGGAAGTCATCCTGCAGGATCCGGTATACGTCGGTATCTACATGTCCATCTCGGTCAAAATCGGACCCAATCATTTTCAGTCTGAAATACGCCACGCCATTGCCCAGGCTCTCGGTCGTGGCCCCGAAGGTTTCTTTGAGCCCGGAGAACTCGGATTCGGGGAGGATCTATATGCCAGTGATGTGATCGAAGTATTGATGGCTCTGGATGGAATCGAGCACGTCTGCCTGAATCGTTTCAAGCGCATCGGCAGCCAATTTTCGGATCGTACAGAGGCCGGCTTTATTTTTCTGGATGGGTTGGAGGTTGCGCTTTGCAATAACGATGGCAGCGATCCGTCCAAAGGTTATTACCGGCTCGAGTTGCATGGAGGGCGCCGGGGATGAGTGAGCGCATCGATCTTACAAGGTGGAACCGCGCCGGCCTGACCCGTTTTAGGTATGTGGACGGCAATGCTGTCGAGTATCTGGAAATACTGCGGCAGAAACTGGTAGAGCAATTCGCCGATCCGAAAACCGGGTCGTGCGAGTGGCTGAATCCCCCAGAGAAAATACCGGCGAAGGAGGCAAGGCCGGAAAACGAAACTCTGATTCAGCGCCAGGAACGTTTAAGCCTGAAACAGAAGCGCATTCTGGAAACCTATCATCAGGATCGTCGCGACTGGGCATGGGAAATTACCAGAACCTTTGCGCGCTCCTGTCATATTCTGACCGAGTATGCAAATGCCTATGCCAATGAAGGATTTCTGGGCACGGCAACCCAGTGGGACCATCTGCGGCGGCTGGTCGCGATGCTGGACTATCATCCGGCACCGCCGGCGTCGGCCTCGACCCCGCTGGTGTTCATCGCCAAGGGCGACCAGCTGGGCACGGTGGCAAAAGGTTTTCAGGTCAAAAATAGCCCGCCGACCGGCGGCGACAAGGTTGTTTTCGAAACCCTGCAAGACCTGGTCGTCGATCCAGCGTTAAACGAGCTGCGGCCCGCGGGCTGGGACCAGCCGAACACGCCGGTGGTTGATAATGGTGCCATCCCACTCCCGAATGGTGGTGAACCGGAATATTCGGTGCTGTCCAATGAGCCGGTTACCAGCATTCAGGGGGTTGGCGAGATCTGGGCCGGGCAATTGCAGGTCCACACCGGCATCGAAGATTTCAGGATCAGGGATTTTCTCGGACTGGATTTGGACGGTTTGGCCGACCTGGATATCGGGGAAGTCAGATTAAACGAATTCAAGGCCAAGGCGACCGTCATCAGCCTGTTCGAAATCGAGCCCGACTGGAGCGACGTGGTCGAGTGGCTATTGCCCGAGATAGCGGCGGAACCCCCCGAGTCCCTGGCGGAGAAAACCGGCAATTCGCCGGACAAGGTCAAGGCGCTACAGCTGCGGATCGAATTGATCGGCGTTTACCTCGACCAAGCGGTGTACAGCAGGACAAAACTCAGGGACTTGCTGGCCCCCGCGGCCGGCGGCGGCGAGCCGGACGGCGTGCCGACGTCGTGGCGCGTTAAGCAAAAACCCAAGGTTACCACCGGCGATGTTGCGATGATTTTCCATAAGTCGGACAACAAGGCGGAAGCCGCCACGATCAGCAAGGTTGACGAAACGACCGGGTTTATCGAGTTGCGTCCGAGCCCGATGCAACACGACTGGCTAGGCTGGCCCAAAAGCCAGATCAGCCTGTTTGTTTCGCCGCGCTGGAAACGAAAGCCCTGGTTAAACGGTGCCAACGTTATCCGCACCGTCGAGCCGCACGGGCTCAGCGCCGATACTTATATTTGCTGGACAGACTCAAACCGGCAATGGACTTACGCCAGGGTGACCGAGGTCGATACGCGGGACCTGCGGCTGGATGCGGCCGGTTCTTTGCCCGTAAAAGGCACGGATATTTATGTGGCCCAACCATTTGATGGCGACAAAATGGCCGCTGAATATGAAGAAATAGTTCTGTTGAAGCAGATCGGGGACGACCTTTCGCCGGCGGTCAAACTTGTAGCGCCGGAATTGAAGGAACCCCCGCCAGGTGAGCCTGAACCCATTTTCTGGTTAAAGGAAACACCACCGCCCTATGATAGTGCCGGTGGCGGTTTGTTGCCGCCAGCCTCCCTTCCAAAAATTGGCAGTTTCCTTTTTCCATCGCCCATGTTGCCAATGGACCTCGTAAAAGCGGCGGTAGAAATGCTGCTAAGCCTCGGCGTCATGCAAATTCCCAGCTCCGAGGAATTTGTAATCAAGGGCTTGCCGATAACCGGGCTTCCGGAGCCTACGGAACTTCCTGCGGATGCTAGCGAACTGGAAAAGGCGGCAAATGCGCTATTTAACCTGCTTAACGACCTGAAAACCACAGACAACGAACCCTTGATCGATTGGCATCCCTCGTTGAATGACGATGACAAAAAAAAAGAAGGCGCGTTGAAAGACATGATGGAACGGCTGATGGAGAGGGCGGGTGACGAGGAAACGGTACTGTTCAAAAAAATTGAGGAAAACATGGAGGCCGAGGAAATAGGGCCGTTGCTGGCGATACCAAAGAAACCGCCTGTCAAGGCAATCGTCGAAACCAGCGATCCGGTATACATGTTCAACAGCACGCCCGACAATGTCAAAACGGGCGATTGGGTGGTGGGCCGCTTTGCCGATGGATTGCGCGGGCTGCAGGTACGGACCGTCGATGAATTTTCCGATAGCGATGACAATAAAACCTTTTCGTTGAGCTTCACCGGGCTGGTGGGTAACGAGGGCGAGCTACAGAAAGTCTACGCCGATTTTCGCGGTGAGCTGATTGCCGAAGACGCCAGTTTCAACACCGAGCCGGTGCGTGACGACGGGATCGAGCTTGAACAGGCGCCGGATACGCTGCAGGTCGGGCGTGACATCCTGTTGGCCGTCGAGGGCGAAGAACCGCTGGCGGCAACGATCGAAAGTATCGACGGCAATATCATTAAGACAAAACCGCCCGCAACCGGTTTTCCCAAGGGCGCGCTGGTCATTCGCGGCAACGTCGCTCTCGTCGGTCATGGCGAAAGCAAGCCCCAAAAAATTCTCGGAAGCGGCGATGCGACCCAGTCCAATCAAGAGTTCACGCTTGCAGTAGACGCGGTTTCATTTACGCCGGACGCCACCATGAGTTCAGGCGTTGCCGCAGCGATTGATGTCGAAGTGGCCGGGAGAATCTGGGAACAGGTATCAACCCTGAAAGATTCGGCCCCGGACAATCATCACTACGCCATTCGTATGACCGAGGATGGTTATGTAAAAATCCTCTTCGGTGACGGGCAAAACGGACGCCGATTGCCATCTGGCAAAAATAACCTGCGAGTCCGTTATCGCGTCGGCTCCGGGATAGTCGGCAATCTTGCTGCCGCCAGCCTGGAAAAACCGGTAAACCCGCATCCGTTGATCGAGACAGTACATCAGCCTCTGCCGGCAACCGGTGGCGGTGATATGGAAGGTCTGACTTCATTACGTGTAAATGCGCCGCCCACATTGCTGGCGCTCGAAAGGGCCGTCTCCCTTTCTGATTTTTCTCATCTGGCCGCCGCCCAAAGCAGCATCTGGCAGGCGCAAGCCTACAGTCAGATTCTCCAGGGGGGCAGAATGCAAAGTGTGCGCGTGGTAATTGTTCCCGCTGGTGGCGTTAGTTCGGAAGATATAGAAAGCGACATAAAGAAATTCCTGCAGAAACACGCGTTGCCAGGCGTTCAGGTATCTGTGTCAAATTTTGAGACCGTACTTTTTGATCTGATGATTACGGTAAGGGTCAATTCTGACGAGTTTATCCCTGCAGAAGTTCAGACAGCGGTTACTTCAGCGCTGACGAATCATTTCACTTTGAGGAACAGGAAACTAGGAGAGTATCTCTATCTCAGCGAGATTTATAAGATTGTCGAAGGTGTTCACGGAGTGGAGAACTCGATATGTGTACTAAACAATGACGAGAATTTAAAGGTCATCGAGGCCGTTAATCAGAGCACGGTCATCTACCTCGATCCCGATGCGGGATCATCGCTTGCGGTGACGGCCGAGGAATACCTACCATGAGTTATACATTCGATTCCAGGCTTGGCGAACAGCTCTATCAATTGCTGCCGGAAGTTTATCGCACGCGCGATAAGAACAAAGGACAGGCGGGCGGAGGTTCGGGAACTGAAGACCTTGCCAGGTACCTGGATGCCCACGGCCATCTGCTGGATTTGATTCATGCGACCCTGGAACAGCAATTGAAAGATACCCTGCCGGAATCCAGCCAGGACTGGCTGTTACCCTATTTTGCCCAATTGCTGGCTGCGAACATCGTGTCCCCGGACTCCGCAGGCAGGCATGCCGAGATCGCCCATGCCGTCTCATGGCGACAGCGCAAGGGTACGCTAAAATGCGCGGAAGAGATTGCCGAAGCGGTCGGGCAGATGGAAGTGGAAATCCAGGAGGGCTGGAAGCGGGTGGCCATGACGCCGCGTATCGCCATGCAACTGATGCCGGCCAAGGTATGGGACGACACACTGGATATTGATATGACAGTCCCATCCGAGGCGATCCGGCATCCCAGCCTGCCTGCGGCGATGGTGGACCTGCGCCGTCCTTCACGGGCTGTGGAGGCCCTGACCACGAATCCGGCTGCACGGCTTTCGAGTTTCGCTGGTGTCAGACAAAGCTGGCGGCAGCAGAATCGTCATGGCGTGCCGTGTTTCCCCGATAGTTTTGAGGACGTTTCGCGCAGGACGGTGGATATTCGCACAGCGAATGCCGTTAGTGGTCATTACCATCACAAAAGCCTGCTGGCGTATGCGCCGCCTCCATCAGGACTGATTCCATTTGATCCCATCCAACTCAAATGGGATGAACGTCACGATTCACTGTATAAACATCTCATCGATGAGAAAGAGGAAAATGGGGTTTGGCTCATCCGTAACAATACAAACCGAATCATCGAGATCAGCGACGATGTTTCCCTCAGTGCAAACCGGTACCGGATTGAGGGGGTCAATTTTATGGGCGAGTTGAAAGTGTCAGCTGGAGGCAGGTTGGAATTGTACCGAGTCGAGGCCGGGAGAGTGGATGTACCGACATTTTCCACCGATGAGCCTGTCTTGACTGCGACCGACTGTCTGTTCGGCGAGCTTTCGGCCATGGGCCATGTGCAACTGGATAGCAGCAGCGTTCTCGATACTGCTTATCTAAGTTCACTGAGTGCGCATGACTGCATCTTCATGGATTTCGATGGAACCGATATCACGGGTGTCATCGAATACTCGCGCATTCCGGTCGCTCCTCCGATTAGTCAGGACAACATGACAATTGAAGACTGCACTACAGATGAACCGAAATTCTTTAATAACCAGACTGGGTTGACTGCCAGGGCCGTATTGGCTCCCAACACACCGGAATCTATTTATAACGGAGCCAGTGATGACGGCGAAATGGGATTTTTTCATAACGGACGACAAGGAAAGCCGGTGCGTATAACCGGAAGCTTTACTGGTACTGCTGCGCTCACCCTACCGTCCATTGGCGGCTATTCCGTAGCGGATCTTGTCTTTGAAGGCGGCGTCGAGGTTGATGGTGGGCCGCTTGAGCTTATACGTTCGGCCGCAAAATCTCTGACCGTCAATCCGGCGCTGGCGGATGAGGCTGTTATTCCTGCGCTGGATGCGAAGGATTGCCTGTTCGAAGAACTCACGGTTGCCAGTGGCCTGGCCCGTCTGGAGTATTGCACTGTCATGCAGGCAGCTAACTGCCAACATCTGCAGGCCAGCGACTGTATCTTTGCCGGATCTGTCGAGAAGGTTAAAAAGCCGATTACAAATAAAGAACCACCATCCTTTTTGAACTGCATACGGTACTCGAACATTTCTGTTAACCTTGACGAAGATGTTGCCAAAGCGCTCAGACTGATAGATCAGAGCAATAAGATAACGCTTGGCTCGAATACTTCGGAAACACCTGTCTTTATTCAATTCGATTATTGCAACAGCGGTGTACATGAACACCGGATGGCTGTGTATGGAGAGCCGGGTTACGGTGTGCTGGATTCGGTCACTTCGGATGCGATCCGTTTCGGTGCCGAGGACGGCGGCGAGATGGGCGCCTGTCATCACAAATATTACAGCCTCAAGGCGGAGGCTGTACTGGACAAGATGCGGGAGTTTCTGCCCGTCGGCATTGAGCCGGTGCTGATCCATGACACGCGTCTGCTGCATCTTCCGCCTGAGCGAACAATATCAGAAGAATCGACCGGTAACGGAGGAGGATCATGAAAACCGAGATTTCCAGGGACAGTCATCAACCGGAGAAACGCTATTCGGGAGTCTATCAGCAACAGGGGCGCATGCTGACCGATGCCGACTGGAACGAACTGGTCGAAATTCTCAAGGATCGGCTGAACGATGCACTCAAAGATGTTGTGGGCAGCAGGGAGAGCGCCATTGGTGGTACACCACGCCACCGGGCGTTAAAGGTCATCGAAGATAATGCTGACACATTCAAGATCCATCCAGGCCACGTCTATGTGGATGGGGTGGCTGCACGAATTCCGGGGGATGCGGACATTGCCTACGGTGCTCAGCTGGATTTTCCTTCACCACCGATACTGCCGGCCAATTGTGTGGTATATACCGATGTCTGGGAGCGCACGGTTACCCATCTGATGGATGAACGCCTGCGCGACAAGGGCCTGCACGGCGCCGACACTTGCACCCGCAAGCAGACTATGGCCCAGGTCAAATGGTGCCCGCATGATGTTGATCCGGAACGGTCAACCGAGAACCCGGTCAAGGGCGATGCGAACCTCAGCGCAACGCTGTTACAAAAAACCACTGAACCTGATCCATGCGACCCGTGTGCGGCTGAGTTGGATGTGGAATCGAAGGTCGGGAACTATCTGTTTCGTGTCGAAGTGCACGATGTCCAAGTCGATGCCAACGGTCCCACCGAAATCACGTTGAAATGGTCCAGCGAGAACGGTGCCGAGCAGTTCGAGGCGCTGCCGACAAAAGAGGAGATGCCGGCCGGATTTATCAGCGATAAATGGGTCTACGAATTTTTCGACAAGACCAGCGAAAAGCACCTCGGCGTGCATCTCGAAGAAACCTCTTGGGAACCGGCTCGGGGTGTGATTACGGAAATAAAGGAGCCATCAAGTCCTTACGCGGTTCCCGAAATAACCGGATCGAGCGAGACGCATACATTTGTTCGTCGTTGGGATGGCTATTGTACGTTGAATCTAAGTGCAAAAACCCTGACCGCGGGTGTGGACCGGGGTGTGGTTTTGTCTACCACAAAGGCCGAAGGCAGTCTGGGGCATGTGAATATTGATGGTGGGCTCCAGATAGTTCTCGATTCGATCAAGCTTGATATGGAGTTGAATGGCAAAACCTTTGTCGCCGGCGATTACTGGCTGGCCGATGTCCGCGAAGCCGAGCATGATCCGCTGGATCCCGAAAAAAGCAAGCTGCTTGTCAGCGAACTCCCCCATGGCATCGAGCATCATTACCTGACGCTTGGCAAAGTGGTCGGCGGCGCGTTGGAAGCCAATCCCGAGGCGGACCGCAAATATGCCTTCCCGCCGCTGACGGAGATGACGCGGTTATTTATGGCCGGCGGCGATGGCCAGGAAGTGATGCCGGGCGAATCGTTGCCACAACCGTTACGTGTTGGTGTCGCAAACGGTGAATGGCCGGTGGAAGGCGCAACAGTGCGCTTTCAGATAGAAGCGGGGGGTGGTTCCCTGAGCGCAGTCAATGGCGGGAAAACCAATGCCGATGGTATTGCCGAATGCGAGTGGGCGCCGGGTTCGGTAATTGGTGATAAATGCAGGGTCAAAGCGACACTGGTTGATCCGGATCATACCGGCGATGCAAGCATGGACCTGGACCCGCCGGTATACTTCTATGCAAATCTGATTACAGCAGATCAGGTGGCATATGAACCACTGTGTTTACCGGATACCATTGAAGCTACCCTGCATCATCTATTGCTTGGTCCAGATTCATCCAAGTTGGGTGAGGATGGTTATTATACGGTCACAAGGAAGTCCTGGATGAATTGCTTTGCAACCTCAAAGCCGATCATATTCCATACGATGAACCGGCCTGTCTCAATACCCCTTCCGTTAAATCATTGCTTGCTGAGCTGGATATCAATGGTGATGGCCTGCTCACAATCAGAGACGTTTTAGATACGCTTCTTTGCAAGCTAGCGGCGCAGCATGTGCCGTATGACCCTGTGCCGAAGGACGGTCGCTGGGCAGACATCAACGATGGTCCATCCCGACCTGCCACAGTGCAGCAGGCCATAGACGATTTGGCCGAAAACCTGGAAAGCACGGATATCCGTTATGAAGTGCCCGCCGGCTGTGGGACAGCCGCATCGCCGACGGTTCGTTCCAGCCTGGGGATTTCAGCCGGGACACACAAAATTGACGAGATTTTCGACAAGTTGTTATGTGATTTCAAGGCTACGGACTTACCTATAGATCGAGGCGCCGGTGCCGTTTTATGCGACCAGCTGAAAGGCGATGCGCAGGTCAAAACAGTGCAGGATGCGATCAACGTTCTCTGTGAAAGGAGGTCCGACGGAGGATGTTGCAGTATTACCATTTTCCCGGGAGACGATCTTGAAGTCAAATTGGCCGCCATAGGGGTCGAGCAAGATGCCCATATCTGTATAACCCAAGGTGAATATAAGGTGGCCGGTCCAGTAATGTTGGAAAATAAGGGACACATAACCGTTCAAGGATGTGGTAGCAGCGCGAGGGTGCTCGCACCGACAAGCGAATCTGTTTTTCTTTTCAAGAACTGCAAGAGTGCAGTCGTTCGGGATATTGCATTGCAAAGTGGAAGAGTGGGTGAGAAAGGAAGCTATGAACACTTAAACGGAACCCTTGGTATGCATGATGTTGAAACGGTGACAGTTGATGGCGTAAAGTTGGCCTGTCCCGCTGCGGGAGAAAGATCCGCTAGCTGCCTCACGATTGCTTACAGCTCGCCCGGCAACAAAAAAGCTTCTATTCGTGTGCGTCACAGTCAACTGAATCCAGGTCACCATCAGATAGGAATGCTTTTGGTTAATGCAGGCCGCGCTCAAATTGAGGATAATGAAATCCGGGTTCGGCCCAAATCCAGACATTGGGTTTTAAAGGAGAAAATTAAGTATATGCATTTCCGGAAAGCAATCCGCAGAATGCTGATCTCTAATGTGTCGATTGTAGGGCTTGGGACAGCTGCGCACAGTTCACGGAATGCTTCAATTACGTACGAAGGTTTCAAGGTGAATTTTTCGACTGATAACAGGCTGGTAAAAGCATGGCCGGCATATCTAGCGCAGCATCCCCCGGCTGCCGGTCTTCAGAAACGGGATTTGATCAGGTATTTAAAAGATTTGGCGGATACCATTTTGCTCGATCAGGGTCAGGTAACCGGCATTAGCGAGTTCAGGACATGGTATCGAAGCATGGAATCGTTTCTGCCTAATGTTGCCAAACAAGCCATTGTTTGCGCGGGGAGGTCGGCGGCCGATATTCGAATTGTGAACAATTCAATCCATGGCGTTGCCCAGGGTGTACACATTGGATTAAGCCATAACGAACCGCAGGGATTTGTGCCGGATATAGCCGGCAGAGTCCAAATTACTGGGAATCACATGGTGATGTATCTATCTGCAGAAAACTATGGTGGTCGCCATGGCATCTTTGTCGGGAATTGTGAAAGTCTGGATATTGAAAGTAACCATATGAAGGTCGAACGGTTTCCGAGAGATATTGGGCGTCCTATTGATGGCGTGCGAGTATACGGTCAGCTGGGAAAAATGATCCAGATTCGAAAGAACCATATGAATGATTTCAATACAGGCGTTTTCGTCAGGGCCACAAACCCTGACTTCAGCCCACCTCACTTGTGGCAGATCAGCAGCAATATGCTTGAAGGTGATGCTCAGGCGGTTGACGTTGCGCCAGCCCAGCATTTTATGCTGGAAAATAATATTTCTTGACAAATAAGCGGATCATGAATAGTTTATTTTTATCATGCTCTACCCCTGTCGTTTTCCGTTGGTAGGGGGTCTCCACATGGAGGCCTAGGACCCTGGGGACATTCAAATCCCTGGTGGTTACAGCCTTGCGAGATGGTTCGAAGCTAAGAGGCATGAAGCAACGAGGCGCACAGCTGAATTGCGAGGAACGGGGCAGCCGCGGGCTGCCTGTTCTTTTTTTATTAAAGGTCAAGCAGCAAAAAAAGCATATTTCTTTCCTGTCGCTTTCACTTCACCGCTCGACTCCTCCCAGATTACAAAATCCAGAATGCATTGATGGCAAGCCCATGGCCCGGGATGATCAATCCTCCCCGGATGATGTTTCCCAGGCTGCGCACGATCATACCGAAACTGGGTATAATTTTTTTTAAAACACCTTCGCACATGGCAGCCACGACGGACAAGGTGCAGACTTTGTTTCCACCGTACCCTCACAAAAACGATAATGGTGACGTTCACGCCAACAGCGGTATTCCGAACAAGGCGGCTTATCTGGCTTTGTGGCGGAGCTTAAGCGCTAAGTTATGAAGACGCTATCGACAAAAGAGAGCCGGGCATCATCTCCAGTGACGCGCAGAGCACATTCGGCAGTCCATACGCCACTTGGGGCAAAAAACCGGATACAACAGAATCATATTCGTCAAATTCTCCAGCCCAAGTTGATCATTGGGCAATCGAATGACAAATACGAGCAGGAGGCGGACAGCGTCGCCGATCGTGTTGTTGCAAACCAGCCGGTTGCAGAAATTTCATCCATTTCAGGTTCTCTTTCTTCACTTGGAAATCAAAATTTTCAAGTAGAAACAGGTGAAGATGAACAGGTTCAGGAGAAGGAGATCCAGCGGCAGGCTGAGGAGGACGAAGAGGAGCCGGTGCAGCCGATGTTGATCCAGCGGCAAGCTGAAGAGGAAGATGAGGAGCAGGTCCAGCCCAAGCTGATCCAGCGGCAAGCTGAAGAGGAAGATGAGGAGCAGGTCCAGCCCAGGCTGATCCAGCGGCAGGCTGAGGAAGAAGCGGATGATGAAGTGCAGGCAAAAGGGACTATCCATTCTGCGCAGGCTGCATCTCAAGCGGTTAATAACCAGTCATCAGGTTCGTTCATGCGACCGGATGTCAGAAATATTCTGGAATCTGGCACGGGAGCGGATTTAAGCGCTGTTCGCGTGCACGAAGACAGTTCCGCGCATCAAGCCGCGGCATCTATCAACGCCAAAGCCTTTACCCACAAAAATGATATCTGGCTGGGGGCAGACCAGTCCCAGTCGGATCTGCATCTGATGGCGCACGAGGCAACCCATGTTGTTCAGCAGGGGGGCGGCCTGCGAGCCGCAGATGCGAGAGCCCGCCAGGTATCTGCGTCGCCACAGCGTGCTCCCGACACGGACGCCGCCGTACAGCACTCAGGCGAAACCTCGACAACCATGGTGCAGCGGAGCTTGTTCGACGACGTCGCCGCGGGGCTCGGCGTTGCCTGGGACGCCACCGGCGGTGCGCTGGTCGATGCCGCCGGCAACGCGCTCGACATGGGCGCCGAGTACTTCTGGATCATGCTCGCCACTTTGGCCCCGGCGCTGGTGCCGCTGTTGCGCGAGATTGCCGATAAAGGCATCTTCACCTTCCTCTACGAGAAACTCGCCGCGGTGCTCGACGGTATTTTCGATCGCCTGGAGAACCGGGGCGGCGTCATCGCCACGCTGGCGCAGACCTTCCGCGGCCTGGCCGCGCAGGCGACCGGCATCCTCGCCGCACTTGCGAGCGGCGACTGCGAGCCGCTGTTCGCGGCCCTAAGCCAGTTCAAGGAAATGGTCTCGCAGGTCGCCGGTGACGCCTGGAACGCCATCACCGAGTTCTTCGCGCCGGTCGAGGCGTTCTTCTCCGATCTGTGGACGTCCTTCGGGGCGCCGCTGGTCGACTGGCTGCAGGGCAGCGCCGCCGATCTGTGGGAGTGGATCCAGAACCTGGGTACACAGATCTGGAACTGGACCCAGCCGGTGCGCGACAAACTCGGCGCCGCCTGGGATTGGGTCAAGGATCAACTCGGTTTCGGTGGAGGAGAGGAAGCGGGCGACGGCGAAGCCGGCCTGGTCGGCTGGGTCAAGGGCAAGGCGGCCGAAGCCTGGGACGCGATCAAGGAAAAACTGCAGCCGGTGATCGAACCGATGCAGGCTGTGGTTGGCAAGGTGCAGGCGGTGTTGCCACTGGATGCCATCTTCAACCTGCGCGAGACCGTTACCGGCTGGCTCGATAACGTCGGCGAGATGACGACCAGCCTCGAGGCGGAAGACGGCGCGGCCGAGAACCAGGCGAGCCTGCGCGAGGAAATCCTGCCGGCGGTGCTGAACACTATCGAATCGCTGCGCGAGGGACTGGTCAGCACCGGCCATTGGGTGAGCGGCAATATCGGCGCGATTGCGATGACCCTGCAGGGTCTGTTCGACAGCCTGCGCGTCAACCCGGTGCTCGGCAGCCTGTCCGGCGGCCTGCAATGGCTGAGCGATAGCCTGGATACCCTGACCGGCTGGGTGCAGGAATACGCGGTCGGCGTCTTTACGCTCTACAGCCATGCACTGGGGTTACTGTCGCGCTTCGTCGAGCCGGTGCTCAACGGCCTGCAAAAAGTTGCCGAAGTGCTCGGCAACATCGCCGGCAAACTGCCCGATCTGATCCTGGGGCCGGTGTGGTGGCTGATGCCGAAATGCATCAAGGACCCGATCAAGGACTTTCTGCTGAACACGATCCTGGCGCAAATCCCGATCTTCAACCAGATCCTGGTGATTCCCGACATCTGGGAAAAGGTCAAGAGCACGGCGATGACGATTCTCACCAAGGTCTTCGTCGACGGCGACTTGATCGGGGCGGCCTGGACTTATTTCAAGGCGATCCTGTCAATCATCGGCATCCCGGCGCAACTGGTGGTGAGCATCGTCAAGCACGCCGTCACCGCGCTGAGCGATATCCTGAAGGACCCGATCGGCTTCCTGCTGAATATCCTCAAGGCGATCAAGCAGGGCTTTGTCCAGTTCTTCGGCAACATCCTCAAGCACCTGTACAACGGTGTGGTCGACTGGCTGTTCGGGGCGGTGTCCGAAGCCGGCCTGACTCCGCCGGCTGATTTCAGCCTCAAATCCGTGCTCGATTTTGTCTTGCAAATCCTCGACATCACGCGCGAACGTATCCTCGAGCGCATGGAGAAGCACCCGAAGATCGGCAAAAAGGTCGTCGACAGGTTGCGCGCCGGTTTCGAGGTCGCCGACAAGGCCTGGGAATGGGTGAAAGTCCTGTTCACCGAAGGACCGGCCGGCCTCTGGGAAAAGCTGAAAGAAAATCTCAGCGGTCTTTGGTCGAACGTGATCGGCAGCATCGTCAGCTGGATGTCGACCAAAATCATCGAGCAGGCCACGATTAAGTTGCTGACCTTCCTCGACCCCAGCTTCATCATGGCCTTCGTCAACAGCGTGATCTTCATCTACAAGGCGATCCAGTCGTTCGTGCAGTACATCAACGAAATGCTGGAAATGATCAATTCGGTGTTTGCCGGCATCGGCGACATCGCCAAAGGCGCTATCGGCAATGCGGCCAATTACCTCGAACAAACCATGGCAGATTCGATCCCAATCGTGATCGGTTTCCTCGCTAATCAGTTCGGCCTCGGTCAGATTAGCCGGCGTATTGGGGATATGGTGGAATCAGTGCGCGGCCGGGTCGATGCCGCCATCGACGGACTGATCAACCTGGTCGTGACGGCCGGTTCGGCATTTTTGAACATGCTGAGGAGCGGGGCGGCTGCGGTGAAGGAGGGGGTGAAGGGCCTAGTTGAGTGGTGGAGAAAGGAACGCGTTTTCAGTACAAAAAAAGGAGAGCAACATAAACTCTATTACACAGGGAGTGGAAAAGACGCGCGGCTAATGGTTGCCAGCAATGAAGAATCTTATGAGGCTTTTATTAATAATGCAGATGCAGACATTTCGGCGACTGGAGTCAACGAGAATCTTCTCGAACAGGCAGCTGCCTACAACAGGCAAGTTCTTCAAAATATTGCAGAAGGTCGAGAACCCTCGGACAATATCATCGATCGACTTGAGTCGCTAACAAAAACGATAATAGAAGGAATGAGCTCAGAGCCGAAGGGGACCAAGGAAAATCCCTACCTGATCAGATGGCACAAGGCCCTCGCCAGGCAGTACCAAGCGATTAGGATAAGAACCGAACCTGGTGGAACGCCGCAGATGGTAAACCCACTGCAGGAGACGACGGTTACAGTGGAAAAGAATTCAGTCTCTTTGGCGGAAGTACGCCAACAAGAACAGAGTGTAAGGGATCAAGAGGAGCTCGTTGCCCGAGGGGGCGACGTAATAGAAAGGCACCAACGAGCTATCGAAGACAAGCGGCGTGCGGAAGAGAACAGAAGTCAAAGGTATCGTCAGTTGCACGCGCTAGGTAGAAACCAAACTGAGATATTGGATGATACCGACTACAAAGGGTTTGTTGCACAAAAAGAGGCCGCTCGCATAGAGGAAACGAATACAGAGTTAGGAGCACAGAATCAGCCAGGCTACGAGAGGGACCTACGAAACAAACAAGCTATTTTGGCGGTAATGCGCGAACGCGCGGGGATCACAACGCTCGAGTTATCAGGTGGATTCTGGAAAGATATGCAAGTACGCATCTGGAACTATTTGAGTACTGTGAAAGCGCATACGGTTACGGCCGTCCGGGATAGCATCAACTACTGGCTCTTTGGACAGTTGCCTACTGAAACAGAGCCCATAGGCATAGCAAAAGAACGTCAGGTTTATGTGGGAAAAGTGGTAGGTCCATCTAAGGCCGGGCCGAGCCCACGCGCCCAGAGCAAACGGTTCGTAGCATTTTTAAAACAGGCGGACTACGACTGGGCTCCCACATCCGCAGATCACGTTGTTGATCTGTCCTTCGGTGGGCCAGATCACTTTCGCAATTTGTGGCCAGTAAACCCTAACCCTCCACCGGATCAGCTGATCAACGAAGCTGGGCAGCAGGCACCTAAAGGCCGCAAACCGGAGCAAATTCCAAAAAGTCATTATAGAATTATCGGGCCTAAAGAATAGAGGTCGACGTATTGTGGAAAAAGGCGAATGGGGTCAGAAAAAGGCGAATGGAGTCAGGTCTTAAAAAGGCGAATGGGGTCTTGAATTTTGCACTAAAAGAAGTTTTGAGATCGGACCAAGCTGGAGAAAGCGAACGTTTACCGGGAGTGTCTAGACACAGGAGTAATGGATTAGTGATGAAAAAGACGTTATTCGTACTTTGTTTTGTAACTGAGCTTCTGCGCTAAGTTATGAAAACTCTGGCGACAAACGAGAATCAGATTTCTTCTCCGGCGACGCGCAGGACGGGTTCGGCTGTTCATTCTCCACTGAGTGCAAAAAACCGAATACAACGAAATAATATTCATAAAATCCTCCAGCCCAAACTGAGCATCGGGCAGCCGAATGACAAGTATGAACGCGAGGCGGACAGCGTCGCCGATCGCATCGTTGCGAACCAGCCGGTTGCGGAAATCTCATCCATTTCCGGATCGATTCCGTCAGCCGGGATTCAAAATGTTCAAGCTGAAACCGTTGAGGAAGAGGAGCAGGTTCAGCCGAAGTTGATCCAGCGCCGGGCCGAGGAGGAACAAGAGGAACCGGTGCAGGCAAAGCTGATTCAGCGCCAGGCCGAGGAGGAAGAGGAACCGGTGCAGGCGAAACTGGTTCAGCATCAGGCCGAGGAGGAAGAGGAACCGGTGCAGGCGAAGCTGATTCAGCACCAGGCCGAGGAAGAGGAGGAGCCGGTACAGGCGAAACTGATTCAGCGCCGGGCCGAGCAGGAGGAAGAGGAACCGGTACAGCCGAAGCTGATCCAGCACCAGGCCGAAGAGGAAGAAGAGGAACCGGTACAGGCCAAGCTGATTCAACGTCAGGCCGAGGAGGAACAAGAGGAGCCGGTGCAGCCAAAGCTGCTCCAGCGCCAGGCCGATCAGGAGGAAGAGGAACCGGTGCAGCCGAAGCTGATCCAGCGGTTGGCCGAAAAAGAAGAGGATGAGGAAGTCCAGGTGCAGAGATCGATCCCGTCCACCCGGGCTGTGTCGCAGGCGATCGATAACCCGTCGACGGGGTCACTGATGCGGCCGGATATCAGAAATATTCTTGAATCCGGCATGGGCGCGGATTTAAGCGGCGTGCGCGTGCACGAAGACAGCGCGGCGCAGGCAGCGGCGGCATCCATCAATGCCAAAGCCTTTACCCATTAAAACGATATCTGGCTGGGGGCGGGCCAATCCCAGTCAGACCTGCATCTGATGGCGCACGAGACGACCCATGTGGTTCAGCAGGGTGGCGGCCGGCAAACCGCGCATGCGGGCATAACCCGGACCTCGCCGCGGGTGCAGCGTTTCTGGAATCCGGTAACAGCCATTGCCAACGCCGTCAGCGATGCGGTGGAATGGGTCGGTGACAGTATTGGCGACGCTATTAATTATATTAAAGAGCAGGCCAGCGAGTTTATTCAGAACATGCCGGGTTACTCGCTGTTCACGGTTGTCAACGGCAGCGATCCGATTACCGGGCGGCATGTGGAGCGAAATGGACGGAATTTTATTGAGGCCGGGCTTGATATCATCCCGAACGGCGCTGCCCTGAAACAGAAACTGGAAGATGAGGGCGCGCTGGAAGAAGCGGCCCAGTGGCTGGATGAGCAGATTCTGGAACTGGATATCGATCCGTCCGAGATCGGTGCGCAGTTGTCGGCCTTCTGGCGCAGCCTCGGCATCGCCGATGCCACGCGACTGCCCACGGTGATGGATAGGCTGCTTGGTATTATCATATACAGTTAGGTAGAGCATCAGCCGATAATACAGTGGCGAGTGAGTATGGTTTGTTTAAACGCACCGTACAGTTGCTCAGAACCAGGGGTCAACGTGTTACTAGTATATCTCAGATTAGAGGCGCTATCAATGCGGCTACCGGTTCTGAGTGGACGGATGAACGGAAAGAAAATCATATAAATCAATTAGATAGATCAGCTACTAGGGGCGTAATTAGTGATTCCAATTTGTAAAAATTTATTGAATATGAGCCTGGTTTTTCCTCAGAGGGTATTTTAGCATAGTGAATAATGGTTGGGAGGATTGAAATAATGAAAGCTGTCGGAACAATATTGGCGATTTTATTATTGGGAGGATTCGTTGTTGGTTTGGGTTACGGTGCTTTATCAGGGTACGAGTTTCTGTCTGTGCAGTGGGGAAGTTTAAGTAATGACTGGAAGGCCATTCTAATTGTTAATGCCACTATTCTTATATTTTGCACACTGTTTGCATCCCTATCCATTCAGTCGGTCATTAAAAAATACGGGCTTAAAGGAACCGGTAAGGTTTTGACATACAATGACTTTGTTCACTGGTATTCGGCAATAAAAAGCGACAATACCGAAGCGATGAAGGCTGAACCGTTAAAACCACTGACAAATCAAATGATACTCTGGGGAGGTAAGCCGGTTGCCAGGCAGGCAAACCTGTTATACGAGCTGCTGCAGAAGAATGAGACCGACAGAGAAGAGGTGCTGAAGAAGGCAGAGCATGTGTATATCGCGATAAGGCGTGACCTTGGACTTAGGGGGACAAGTGGAGATAACGCAATTGTATAAAGTCTTATTTGAATTTTATGGGATAGCGGAATAAGCTATGGTGATCTAATTTCGGATCTTTTGGATGGAGCTATTTCCAAGAATGGAGAATTAAGAAGCATATGAAGACGTTCGTGATGAGAAAGAAGCGCGCTGCCAAATCGATTCGCAGGTCTCGGCCATCCAGGTACGGTTATCCAGGGCATCGGGTGAAAGATCGGCAGACGGAGGTTCGCCGTATTCTGGGTTCAGCCGGCGTACAGGCTAAACTCAGCATCAGCCAGCCTAACGATAAATACGAACAAGAAGCTGACCGCGTCGCTGATCAGGTGATGGCCATGCCTGATCCGAAGCTTCAGCCCCAGCCCGAAAACGAAGAAGAGGATGAAACGATCCAGACCAAGCCGCTGTCCGATCAGATCACCCCGTTGGTGCAGCGGCAGGAAGGATTGTCTGTGCAGGTCAAGGATCTAAAAGGCGGTGGCCAACCGTTGCCGCAATCGGAGCGTTCTTTCTTTGAACCGCGCCTTGGCCATAATTTCAGCCGGGTGAGGGTGCATACGGATGCCCGGGCGAATGCAGCGGCGACATCGGCGAACGCAAAGGCCTTCACGACGGGCAGCGATATCGTGTTTAGCTCCGGCCAATATGAACCGGACGCAAATAGGGGGCGCAAGCTACTGGCGCATGAGCTGACGCATATCGTTCAGCAAAAAGGTACGACCTATAGGCATTTTGCAGGCGCAGAGGTGTTGCAGAGAAAGCTAACATACCATCGCCAGATCCCTGAAGCCGAGGCCAGGAAAAAAGGGTACCTAAAGGAGATCAATGAAGCCATTAAGGGCTTAGACGAAAAATTGAAGAAGCCGGCATCAACCCTAAAATCCTCTGATCGTCTGAAGGCCGTATTTGCGACATTGTTGGATCTTAAGAAAAATAGCAAGATTACCCATTGGGAAACATCGGGTGCGGATGCGCCTGCCAGTTTTGAGCCTTTATCGGGTGAAATGCGAATTCATTACCATGCCGAAACGTCAACACATCCAGGCGGGCGCATAAAAAGAGGCCGTTCATTGAAGACCGTGATTATCCATGAAGCCACGCATGCCCTTCATGCCACAGAATATCCGCGTATATTCAAGGCATATGGCAAGGCTCTCGCAGCAGGAGCCGCAGTGGGTGCAGGGGGCTTAGAACTGATAAAGTTCAAGGCCTTCACGGAATATTGGGCCTATCGGAGACAATGGGAATACTACAATCTCAGACAAGACCCGGACTTCCAGATTGATCCTCACAAAAAGGCAATGCAAGAGAATGATGTAAAGCGAAGCATCAGCAGGGTCGTAAAAGAGACCGGTGAACCCTTTGATCCTTCCAAATGGAAGCCCAAAGAAAAGAGGAAAAAGTAGCCCTAATTCCTACGAGGTGGACCGATCTAACAATGGGCTGGGTAAACGCGGAACTGAGGCGCGTCGCGACCGCGGCGCATGCCTCACAAACTTTGGAGGGTAAGATGAGCTGCAAGAGGATCGTGGCAATCGCTGGCCTCTTCCTGATAATCTATTTGGCATTCTCCGTAATGCCGGAGCGCGCTCAGACGCAGGTCGTCGTGGACCTCAGAAAAGACGCCGCCGCGATTGGTGACGCCAAGTTACGGTGATGGTGTCGTTTGAAAAATTTGGTGATGAGCCGCTCTACGTCGACGGCGACGATGACAGTGGGTTCGAGAGCATTTCTTTGATCCGCGAGCGACTTTATCGTGGTCGCGAATATATCCTTCGGATTCATCTTTACTTCAGACACATTGGCGGCGATAGAGCGGTCTTTATGTATTGAAAAGCAAAGTAAATGCAAATCGTG
>CALZJV010000040.1 GCA_945787595.1 uncultured Desulfobacterales bacterium
TGACAGTGGAAAAAAACTTCCAGCAAGAATTTATGGAAGCCATGCAACTGCCGCACATGACAGATGAATTTCCACATTTAAAAGGCATCGTGCCCGATGAAATTTTGAACCAGTAAAAATACTGTAACGTCTTTGGCTGGTTGCCTCTATCAGCGAGCCATAGACAAGCACTCATAGGACGAATACCCGCGATATGGCCCTTCATAGCGAAGATAAACATCCGCATACAACAAAAAATGAAACCGCAAATCGCTCAGCTGATATCTGTGCCTCCGTAAACGCGGGTATCTGCGGGTTTACCTGTCGCATAAAAGCGTGGAAAATAGACAACAGAACCGTCGGCTTGGAAATCAGCGAATCTGAATGTCAACAGATACAGCAATTTTCTGGCCTCCTGAGTCAGCTAACCTTAAAGGATGTATTTATGCCGGCCACCCGCAACCCGGTGTATCTTGCCGCCGAACAGTCGGGCTGCCATCCGTCCTGCCCTGTCCCGGTGGCCGTACTCAAAGCCGCTGAGGTGGCAATGGAAATGGCTTTAGCGCGTGATGCCTCAATTCGATTTGAGCCATGCAAAGGTAATGTGGTTTAATACAAGAACGTTGGCACGAAAATAGACCTGAACGGTAAATAGAAATCGTTACTTGACAAAATTAGTAGGAAATGATGATTTAACAAATCTATCTGTTTCAATTGGGTAAAATAGTTCACGCGTACTTATCTGGGTGCCTAAAAACAGCTTCTAACCATATTGCCCATCTATTCGGTAGCAGACGACGAAAGGAGGTGACGGGAAAAAACGTTAACCCAAGGTATCGTAGAAATTTGACTTGAAATTTTAAAAGAAAGGAGACGATCGATGGCCAAGCAATTGCTGATTGATGCTTACAGGGGAAAAATGACCCCTAAAGCCCCATGGGTGCCATATGCCGGCGTACATTGCGCTTTTCTGATCAATGAACCGGCAGATAAGATGCTCCAGGATGCTGAGCTCTTAGCCAAGGGGGTTGTAAATGCCGCGACCCGGTATAAAGCAGATGGAATACCCCTGCTTTTTGATCTGTCGGTGGAGGCAAATTCAATAGGATGCGACCTGAAATGGTGGCCGGACAACGTACCATCGGTAACCACCCATCCATGCTCGAATAAAACTCCGGCCGATGCCGGCCTGGCACTTCCCACTAAAGAATCGGGTCGCTGGCCGGTGATTTATGAAGCCGCCAGAATTGCCAAACCACAGCTTGATGAGGCCGAGTGTGTCATGATGGGGCTTTTTTGCGGACCCCTGACCCTGGCCTCCCACCTGGCAGGTGTACGGATTTTTACAGATGTTTATAAAAATCCGGAATTCGCCCATGAGGTCATTAAATTTGCCGGTGAAGTAGGCGCCCGCGCCGCGGAATTTTATGTGGAAATGGGTTGTGATATTATCGCGGTGGTGGATCCCGTGGCGTCCCAGATTAAATCTGAGACTTTCAAGGAATTCGTAACGCCGAATGCACAGCCGGCCATCAAGGTGATCAATGATGCCGGGAAGACATCTTCATTCTTCATTTGTGGTGATTGCACCAGAGTTCTCGAGGATGTCTGCCAGATCGGAACCCACGGGTTTGCAATCGATGAGCAGCTGAATATGGTATTTGTCCGCGACCTGGCTCGAAAATACGGCGTCGGCTTTGGTGGAAACCTGAAGTTGACACTGGCCTTGAGCCTCGGTTTGCTGTCACCCAAAGAGGACGCCATTGTGAGTCTGGCGGCCGGTGGACAGCACGGCTATACCTTCGCCCCCGGCTGAGATATGCCCTACGATGTTCCGGTGGAACATATGGATCAAGCATTGGAAGCCAAGGAATGGTATGAACAATACTACGCCAAGTATCCGGAAGCTTGGTAAAAAAATGAAAGGAGGCTTCGGATCATGGCAGACGAAAAAATAAATATAGATGTACTGACCCTGGACAGCATCCAGTGCGCCGCCTGCGGCTACATGATGGAGTCCATCGCCGCACTGCCGGCTGATGTACAGGATATGATCGAATACACCGAGTGGTCCATCAAAAATAAAGATGGTGTCGGCAAGTTTCTTGAACTTAAAGGCAAAGTGTTACCGACCATCTGCATTGAAAAAGATCTGGTATTCGAGAGTATCATTCCACAGTACGAGGAACTCATCGATGAAATGGCCAAGCGTGCCCCTTCGGACGCTATGCGGGACCGCCTTGTATCACTGCGTGAACATGGATTTGAGTTTGACAAAATTCAGGAAAACCTGAAAAAGGCGGGATCGGGCCAATCGACCCGGGTAGATTCTAAAGTCGAGTGATAACATGCTTTTGATTTGTTGCTGGGTCCTTAAAAGGACCCGGCCTTGCCCAAAGTCTCACTGGGACTCCGCCTCAGACAGAGAATAAATTGCCACAAAGGCACGAAGACACAAAGCGGAACCTTGGGTTAAATATTATCTTTGTGTCTTCGTGTCTTGGTGGCGAAAAAGGTTTGCCCTAAATAAGGAGTTCACAACCAAGTATTTATCGTTCACAGGAATTTTGTCATGAAGATAGAAATATTAGGCAGCGGCTGCAAACGCTGTGATCAGCTTTATGATAATACCTTGAGTGCGGTATCAGAAGTTAATTCCCCATCGGAGATCAATGTTGAAAAAATAGGGGATGTCAACTATTTCACTAAAATGGGCGTCTTCATGACCCCGGGGCTTGTGATTGACGGCAAGGTGCGCTCAACCGGCAAAGTACCAAGCGCCAACGAAATTATGAAAATGATCGTGGAGAAGTTATAAGTCATGTCCGAGACAACCCGTGTATATTTAATAACCGGCTTTTTAGGTTCCGGCAAAACAACTTTTCTCAATCGGATTATTGAGGCTTTCCCAAGAGATAAGAAGTTGACCCTTCTGGTTAACGAATTCGGCGAAATCGGCGTGGATGGTACCTTGGTCGAAGGTGATGAGATTGACATGATGGAGATCAGTAAGGGCTCCATCTTTTGCGTTTGTGTTAAAACAGATTTTATCAAGGGCCTTTACGAGCTCAACAGCAAGGTGCAGCCGGATGTCCTGCTGATAGAATCCACCGGGGTGGCCAATCCCTCCGACCTTAAAAAAGATATAAAGCTGCCCATTTTCAACGATCGGTTTCATTTTATGGAACAGTTTTGTATGATTGATGCGGTGCATTTCATAGATGCCTACGGTGTTTATGCCTCCCTGGAAAAGCAGATCGCCTCTTCCACGGTATTTATTATAAATAAGATCGACCTTGCGTCAGCAGAGGTAATTGAAAATACCAAAAATGTCATTCGTCAATTTCACCCGGACCCGTCATTTTTTGAAACGACTTATGCCGATATTCCTTTGGCATCATTTTTTAGTTTAACAGGACCCGCATTAGCCGATCCAGAAAGGCCCCAACCGAAAATAGCAAATACCAAGCTGCTGTCGGATAAAGAGCTTGAGCAATTTATCGATGACCTCCTGGACAGCCCCGATCTCGAGATCACACCACCGGACACCCTGATGTCGGTAGCCTACCACTGGAAGGGAGACGAACTGGATCAGATCAGCGCTATGGCCAAAGCCCTGCCCGCTTCGATTGTGCGTGCCAAAGGATTCGTTGAAGAAAACCACCGCGTGTATTTGTTTAATTATGTGATGGGAACCTGGACGGTGGAAGAAACCGCCGTGCCTAAACATCGCATTAAACACAGAAATATTGTTGTATTTATCGGACCTCCCGAATCCATGGAAGGTATTGAACAGGCATCCAGGAGCGGTAATTGGTCCGGCAAGGATGCTTTTCAACCCTACTCGCAATCCTGAAGACATTACCCAATTCGGACAAACCTGAATTGACAATTGAATTTTTTGCCACAAAATGCACAAAAAAAATTCTGAGCGGTTAGGCTTTTCTCAAGGCCAGGCTCGGAAAAAATGGCCCCTTTGGGGCAGCCAAAGCGCGGGCTATTTAGTAACGCAAAGTATGGGTGTCAGAGTTCAGGTTTCGGCCCGCCCTGGTGCGATATGACGGATTCTCACTGTTCGCTGCAAGAGATCCCAATATTGTCCTATCTTCCAGATTCATACAAGGTTAGGTCTGGGCCAGGGGTGTCCGGAAGGCGAGTCGCTAAATCCTGAAACCTGAACACTGACACCTGAAACCTAAGTTTCTGAGAACATGTTGTCAAATAAAGGCCCCTATGGGCCTAAATGCGAGCAATACCGCACGCAACCCATGAACTGTTTCGATTTAAAGGCCGAAAAATATGTCTAATAATAGATATGATCTTATGATTCTGGGATCGGGTCCGGCAGGATTGACGGCGGCCTTATACGGCCAACGGCTGGGATTGAAAGTCATTGTTTTCGGTGATATTCCGGGCGGCAGCACTTACATGATCCAACATCTGGCGAATTTCCCCGGATACTTGGAAGAAATTTCCGGAACCCAGTTCGGCACGATGACGTTTCAGCAAGCCCAGAAAGAAGGTGCTTTTTTTACCATGACCCGTCTGGAAAGACTCTGTCATGAAGATGATGCCTTTGTTGGTGTTGATGTCGACAGCCACCAATACGTTGCGTCATGCGCCATTGTAGCGACCGGCCGGATACCGAAACGACTGGCAGTAGCCAATGCCAACATCAGGGGAGTACATTTTTGTTCGATTTGTGACGGTCCTCTCTACAGAGGCAAAAACGCAACTCTAGCCGTTGTGGGTAACGATAATACTGCGGCCCAGCACGCTGTCTCCTTAGCCCGAATTGCGCAGAAGGTTCTTCTGATATCCAACAGTGACGATCTTAAAATGGATGCGGCCCATAAGAAACTGATTAAAAAGCTAAAAAATATTGAACTGCTTTTGAATGTGGATATCACAGGTTACAAGGGAGCTGATGATATTGAAGGAGTTGAGGTGTCCTCGAAGGGCGGCCAAGACAGGGAACTGGCAATTGACGGCATTTTCCTGGCCATCGGATGGCGGCCGAACACGAAAATGCTGGAGCTCCAGGTCGAAAAAACCTCAGAAGGCTACCTGCAAGCGGATCAAAAACTGATGACATCTTTTCCCGGTCTCTTCGCGGCGGGGGACGTTCGTGAGACCGACATGTGGCAGGTGCTTACCGCCTGCGCTGACGGCGCAAGGGCCGCCAAGTACGCAGCCGAGTTTATCGAAAAATTCTCATCTGAGTGAAGGAAAGTTTTGTAAGCTCTAATTTTAATTGAGAAAATGAGCTAAAATTCCAAATGGTATAGTCCACCAAAGTAGAATTAGATGAGGGGTCGGGGAGTTTCTCAAAGCCGGCCCGCTGCATGGATAATCACCACCGAAACCGCATGAACTCGACCTTAAGGCATCGTAATGAATGAACAGTAATCAAAATGAAAACGGAAGATAGTGCCCAATGCCGGGATCGGATGTTAAACAAAAGCCGCAGAGCCAAGCTGCTCATCCACAACGATCCCTAATGGTCTCAGACAGCATCCGATTTCGGTGGCGATCATCCACTCCGCTATAAATATAGGCTTACGCTGAAAACTTCCCGGCCCCCCAATTAGATCCAATTCTTCAGATTTTTTGATCACGGATACCTGAATACACTGCTTTGCAAATTCCCGAAACACCGCCTTTTAAACCTTCAGGGTTTTTAAAACCATCGGTCCCTTTTAAGCTTTCGGTATATCCGATTGCATCCATCGAGGTTTGGCTGGAGGCCTCCAAATCGGCATCGGGTTTTATTCTAAACAGCCACCCTTTTCCATAGGGATCTTCGGTAGCAAGTGAAAGTTTTTGTTTTACTTCCGGGTTAAAAAAAATGGTTCCGTCTAGGGGCGTATCGATGTATAAAATTTTCGCCGTAATCACAAAAACAACGTCCTGGCCTTGCTTAACCGACATTTTTTCGCTGACCAGCCAGTCAAGATCATTAATCCCGCCGGCTAACACTAGGGCTGGCTCGGTGAAACCAAAGACCATATCATCGCCATCCGGTTTGGCCCATAGTCCATGTTTTACATAATATTTTCTGTCCGCTGGAATTTCGACACGCTGACCTAAGAATTTCTCAATAACCGCCATCTTTTCTCCTTATTCCAACTTTAGATCGCTTTTAAATTCAGTGCTATAATCATTCTAATGTGTATACCGTCAATGTCACCTGTTGACAAGCTTTTCCCTCCAATCGGCTTCGGTTGGCCCAAAAATCAACTTTCGGATGATTGACGGATGGGTTGGTTACTATTATACAATGTATTATAGTTCATGAAGGGGGTTGGGCAATTGTGTCTCTCAACGATCCAGATTGTCCCTGCACTGCTAAAAACATGAAACAATTCATTTTAGCGAGCATGAGTTATCTTAGTTTTATCCAACGATGAACGAGCTGGCTTTCAATCCATGAACCTAGCCCGAAAATGAACAGGAGGCAACCATATGAACACCCCCAGGAAACTATCCGTACAAAAGCAGGTTAAGCTGATATTTTCCGGTGGATTTTTAGGTTCAGGGAAAACGACCGCTTTAGCGGCCCTCGCAAAACGGTTGGTCCAAAGAGGAAAACGTGTGGGATTCATCACCAATGACCAGAGTGAAAATCTGGTTGACACCGTTATCGTAAGGCAAATGCTGACGAATCTCGGCGTGCCGGTGGAAGAAGTGGTGAAAGGTTGTTTTTGCTGCAAATTTGATGAATTGATGGAACATGTTGAAAAAATCCTGGCCCACGATCCGGATGTTTTAATGGGCGAACCGGTGGGAAGTTGCACCGACTTTGTGGCGGCGGTCGCCAATCCAATAAAAATACAGTACCGTGATGCCTTTGGATTCGCGCCCTTCTCAATTATGGTTGATCCTGATCGCGTGCGTTCGTTAATATTAAATGAAACCCAAACCGACTTTCCGGAAGACGTTGCCTATTTGTTCGGCAAACAGCTGGAAGAAGCCGATACCATTGTGCTTAACAAGATTGATCTTCTGAGCGTGAAGGAATCGAATAGGCTGTTGACGGCCCTCAGTGATCGTTATCAGGGAAAAAAACTGATGGCGGTCTCCGCCAGGGAAGGTACCGGAATGGATGAATGGCTTGATGACCTAGTTACAGGCAAGCCGGGGGCCAACACGGTCTTAAGCCAGATCGATTACGATCGTTATGCATCCGCTGAAGCGGTTTTGGGCTGGCTGAATGCCGCAGTTAAGCTGCAGACCGAGGAACCGTTTGACCCCGGTCAGTTTATGACATGCCTGGCAACAAGACTCCGTGATAGATTTAAAGCTGAAAAAGGGGAAATCGGTCATTTGAAATTCGTCATTACCAGTGCAGGAAAAGCCGTCTGGGCCAACCTGACCGATCTAACGGCCGAACCCGATATCGGCGGAGAAAAGCTCGACAAATTATCCCGGGGGACCCTCATCATCAACGCCCGGGTTCGACTTGAGCCCGAGGTTCTGGAAACCATTGTCCGCGATTCTTTAAGTAAGCTCTCAAATGAAATGGCGGTGCAGTCTGAAATCGATGATCTGCAGTGCTTCAGCCCTGCCTACCCCGAACCGCCGCACATTATACGCGAACGGGTCAGGTGATGAAGAAAATCAAAAATTTTGGTTTTATATGGGCGGTGCCTCTGGCCTGAAAAGCGGCAGGTTTAATCGAATACAAAACTTAACGAAATACCATTTAATTTTTCTGACAGGATCAACTGGATGGACAGGATATAAACATATTAAGCAACAAAATCCTGTTAATCCTTTTGATCCTGTCTAAATGAATGTTTCATACGAACGAAATTGGAGGTGCACCATGGTGCACATAGAAGTCATCGGTCTTGAGCCGCCGTGCAAGAAATGTAACCAACTGCTGGAAAATTCAAAAAAGGCCGTCCAAGAAACGGGTATCGAAGCCGAAGTAGTAAAAAAATGGACGCTTTCCGAGGAAATACGTGAAAAATACGGTTTGCTTCTCAGCCCCGCCTTGGTGATTGAAGGCGCTGTGGTGGCCCAGGGAAAAGTCTATAAACCGGAACGAATTGCCGGTCTTCTTAAGGGATGAGACGTTGTGGGAAAAGAACAGTTTTCGGATCCTGAAGACAAAAATTGGTGTGAAAACTGCCGACGTCTTACGCAAGATGGCAGACACAGGGAAGCGATTGACGCCCTTAATTTGGCTATTGATAAAAATCCTATGCATGCAGAAGCATATTTTGTCAGGGGGGTATGCCATTATGCACTCGGCAGCTACCGCCAGGCCGGCGATGATTTGGATGCAGCAGCGGTATTAGGCTGCCGGGATGCCCAGTTCTGGAGTAAATATGCAATCTATTCTTCCGAGAAGGGCGCTGAGAATAAAGAAGCGTAAAACGCCCTCTCTGCATTTAGAATAATTTATATTCGTTCAAGGCCAGTAATTACCCCATGACACCGACAGGCCGTGCTCACCAGAATAGGCCCCCGGGCTTGTTCCACCTTGCCCTTCAATTCGAAAAGCTGTTCAGGGCGATATCCCCCGATACCCGGTCCCAACTGGTGGCTCCTTATGTTCAGCGATTTGTACAGTTCAATATCTAAATTTTCGAGCAACTCAAACATGTTCTGCTTTCGCATCTTCCGGGTAATCGTGCAGATATCTCGGGGTTCATCACAATCGGCAGGGCACCGGAAATCGGCATGGCTCAGGTATAGGTTTCCGTCGGATCCGTGGATAGGATTGGGAACCAGCGTCTCGATCTCAGCTGGCAGCGAAATTCGTCTTACCCTATCCGATCCCAGATGCAGCATAAGCCATTCGGCCGCCAGATGAACGGGCAGCGCCGGTATGATCCAATCCGGCTGACGGCTTTTTTTTAAATGCTTTTCACAAAAATCCACGCCATCCGACATTTCGAGCGTGACGGTCGGGCCCTTGCACCTCAGAAGGTGTTCCTCGACAGGGTCTACCAGGACAAAATGCCTATCCCGGCCGGCTTTCGACATTCTTTGGAAGGCAATAAATCCAAAATGGCCTACCCCAATGATCCAAATCTCTTCCATTAAGTTACTTGCCTTCTTTTGCACCCTTTATTCGTTCATCTTTTTGGACGGTGATAAATCGCCCGCCGCAGTCCTGGCATTCGCGTAAATAACCTTTTTCTTCTTCATCACCCAATCGGCACGCAACATTAAACGTCACCTTGAATCCGGTTCGATTACCGCAATGAGGGCAAAATTTGGTTGGCATGAAAGCACTCCGTTTTCAATCCAGACGCAGAATGGCAATGCAACTTCGGTTCATTACAGCGCCAGGTGAACATGGGCAGAAAAGGTAACAGGGAGAGGAAGTGAGGTCCAGCACCATTGGCGCCCCAGGTTCTTTCCAATGGATTGCAAAACAAGTGAAATCGTGATCGAAATTACGAATAGATGGAGACTAAGTCCATCGATTCGTAAATACGATGACGTATTCACTCACTCAGGACTTAGTGCTGAGTAAGCAATTGTAACAGTTCGGTCAATAATTATATGTGACTGTAATTGCGAATCGAAGCACTAAGTGCTCCTATTCATAATTACGGTAACATGTTAGCCGTAATATTTTTTCCCCACAAGTACACTGGGTATTAAATGGATTCGATCTTTAATTTCTTTTTTGACAGGATTTACAGGATTAATGGGATTTTCCTCGCCTGCGGCGATATGCTCTTGGGCCGAAGGCCTTTCTATCCAGATGATCCTGTAAATCCTGTCTGATATTCTTTTTTTTATACTAGAATCCATTCCTCAAGTTTTATGTTAATGATTTAGCTCAATCTACCCACCGCCGGGCTCGGTTTGCGTCCGTATTCTCTAGCCGTCTCTACGATGGCACGCATGTTTTCCTCTTTGATGTCCGGCCACAGATCGCAACCGGGCCAGACTGCATCCACCCCGCCGTCGATATTGACTTTAATTCCTTCGACAGCCTGCTCTACGGTCGTCTCTTCTTTGCAGGGGAGTGCGAAGACATCGAAGTTTCCGAACAGGAGGGCCTCGTCGCCTATTTTCCTGCGCGACTCAGCCAAATTGTTCTTGATGTCTACACTGAGGGCATCGGCCCCGCACTCATTCATCATTTCAACGATCATGTCGGTAGCACCGCAAATATGCAGAACCTTAGGGGACTGCCAGGCCGCAAGAATGCGTTTGACGCGGGGCATGATCATGGTCTTCCAGGTTCTGGGGCTGATAAGATCCGTGCCGGTACCCATCTCCCGCAGGGTGATATAGTCCGCCCCGGCAGCCTGGTAGGCCTGGCCGATCTTAATGATCATGTCACTGATTTTATCCATAGCGGCCTCCACCAGCTCTTTTTGTTTAAAGACCCCCTTGAGCATAATGTCCAGTTCCAAAAGCTGCCCGGCCATGGTAAAGGGTCCCAGTTGCCAGGCCCCGATGGCATACTCGGGTGCTTCCTTTTTGGCGAGTTTAATGGCTTCCAGGATCATGGGCATCCGTCCCAGTTCCAGAATGTTGTCCGGGATATCGACCTCATCCAGGCCTTTCCAGATCTTCTCAGGAATGGTCGGATAGAGGATATCTTCGGAATCCTCATAGAGACTGATCTCATTTCCCAGTGCCTGGGACTCACTTGTCATGTCGAAGGGTACTGCGACTGAGTCAAAACCGAACATGCGGCTCGATTCGATCGCCGATTGGACCATCATATTGACGTCCGTGTGAATTTTAGGGAATCGATATCCCAGTTTGGTGATGGCCGGCATGACCACCATCCCATAACCACTGAAAAAAGGCATCGTATCGACGGGTTCTTTGCGAAAAACTCTCATTACTCTCTCTTTGGGGGTTAACTCTGTCATGAAATGTATTCTCCTTTTCTGATATTGATAATAGTTTGCCAGCCGGTCATTGACCCTTGGGTTGTTCACAGACCATAGATATTTCTACCATGTGCGCTACTTAATTCGATCTAGCTGACAAAAAAATGGCCCCATAACCAAAGGGTTAATCAATCATGTACATCCAATTCTGTCAATCGTCTTTTCGACGATTTTCAACGCTTTAAGGGGTGAATTTAATTTTGGTTGCCACGCTGGTGGCAGGGAAAGTTAAACATCATGGAGATCTAGTAATCGATGGGCAGCGGCCGTGGGGGCGGTTTCTCCTTTTTCAACCGCCTTAACAATTTCAGACAAAGATTTTTCGACATCCGGATTTCTATAAAACCGCTCTCTGAGTCCCTCTTCCACCAAAGCCCATAACCAGTCAAGGGCCTGCCTTTTGCGTTTCTCCCCCAATTCACCGGAAGCCTCAAGTTTTTTCTTATGATCCAGAATGGTCTGCCAGATGTCTTCAATACCGTCCATGGTGACGGCACTGCAAGTCAACACCGGGGGAGACCAGATCTTAGATGAAGGCGTTAAAAGATTCAGTGCCTTTTCATACTCTATTTTGGCGTTTTTGGCATTCCCGATATTGTTGCCGTCGGCTTTGTTAATGGCAACCGCATCAGCCAGTTCAAGAACCCCTTTTTTTATGCCCTGAAGCTCGTCTCCTGCTCCGGCCAACATCAACACCAGGAAAAAATCGACCATGGATGCGACGGTGGTTTCTGATTGACCAACCCCTACCGTTTCCACGATGATGACGTCAAAACCAGCCGCTTCACAAACGACAATTGTTTCTCTGGTTCGTCGGGCGACGCCGCCTAGCGTGCCGCCGGATGGGGAAGGTCGAATAAAGGCCTGCTGCTCCAGAGAAAGCCTTTCCATGCGGGTCTTGTCCCCCATGATGCTACCACCGCTTTTGGAACTGCTGGGATCGACCGCAAGCACCGCCACCCGATGACCTTGCTTCACCAATTGAAGTCCAAAGCTTTCGATGTATGTGCTCTTTCCGACGCCCGGTACCCCCGTTATGCCGATACGCACTGCTTTGCCGGCGTAGGGTAAGAGGGCATCGACGACGGCTTTTGCCTTTTCATGATGTGAGGGAAGAGAGCTTTCAATTAAAGTAATCGTTTTTGCAACGATGCGCCTGTTTTGTGCTAAAACACCGTCAATGTAATCTTGAGTTTCCATGCTAACTACCGTTTTAGTTTTATTTCAGTATCCAAGCCTGGTTCTTTGGCTCAGGTCAGATATGATGGCTTTGCCTTGAAAATAATACAAACACTCTTTTCAGGAGGAATCATTGCCGGACCCTCGCTCTCTCCGAGCTGTAGGCTCGACGAGCTGGAAGCCGGGCTGCAGGCCCTGCGGCCGGAAGCTGGATCTGAGTATCTACTCAAACAAGTCCAATAGTCGGTTGACCGCGGCCCTGTCTGCCGACAGCGAACTTAAAATCAGATCGGCACCGGCGTCATATAAAAATTTGCAATCAGACCGAGGAATGGCACCACCCAATACAATTCTGACATTTTCAGCTTGCTCTTCATTGAGCACCTTTACCAGGTCGGTCACCAGGTTTTTATGCTTGTTTTCTGTGCTAAAAAAACAAATGGCGTGCACATCATTTTCGATTGCCATGCGGGCAGTTCCTCTAGGCGTCTGGTGCAGCGGGCTAATATCAACATCACACCCTGATTCGGCCAAAACGGTTGCCAACAGCTTGGTGTCATGATCATGGCTCTTGCTACCCATATTACTGACCAGGATCCGCGGCCGCCTCCCTTCTCTTTTAACAAACTGTTCAATTTTTTGCTTGATTGACATCAGTGGTCAGGTTTCTTGAAATATGTTTATCACGTCAAATCGTTTGTCTCTGCCTTGCATTATGCCAACAGTTCTGCCGCACCAGACCGTCGGGATTCCAACAGAATGGTAAGTGGTTTCCAGATTATGGCAGCTACTATCTATTTAAAAGTGACTGAAATGTCAAACCGAATTCCAAACATGCAAAACGCCATCAAGCCATAGAGATGTCACCAGAATGTTTGGGTCATTGAAATTTCGAATTTGGATATTGTTTGGAATTTGGGTATTGGGATTTGGAATTTTAAGTCTATAATGGTGGTAGTGAATTGCTAGATCTTACTTGGATATTATCAACTTTGACGTTTCTCTTCCCACTTCCGGAATGCCGTTGAAATTTGCCATTTTCTATGTTAACAGTTGTGCCACTTTATCCCTAAAATGATAAAAGTAGATTTAAAATCCTGATGAATTATAATCTTAGAAATTGTCTGAGCTAAGGGCTCACTCAAAAATTACTTCACATTTTATACGCCGATGCATCCCGCCTGGCTGCGTTGCGAAAGCTCGGAATATCCAGATATTCCTGCGTTTTCGCGCCTTGCCAAACGGGCGCCTCAACGCCTAAAATTGTGAACTTATTTCTTCGTAAACCCTAAGCGCTAATAATGACAACACAAACCCCCAAAAAAATATTGATCGAAGTGATGTATAAAGCAGATTATTGCCTGCCTTGTCTTTATATGGATGAGGCTGTTCGTGAGGTTGTTCCGAAATACGATAAATACGCTGAATATCACCGGATTGAATTCATGAAAGGCGAAGGCAAAAAACGATTTCTGGAGTTGTCGCGCTCTCTATTCGGAAAAGAAGGCGTTCACAAATATTTCCGTCTGGCTCCCGTTCCATCTTTATTTATCAACGGAGAACTCTTTTTTGATGCCATCCCGCCCAAATTCGAATTGGAGGAGGCCATTGAAGAGATTCTCGTGGAAAAGGGATATCTCGATAAAAGATAGGAGGCATATGAACGCCAAAAAGATTCACCTAGAAGTTTTCCACGAAGGCGAGCACTGAATTCCCTGTGTTTATATGACCCGTGTGGTCGAGTCGGTCGCGCCGGAATTTGAAGGTGTCCTGACCTGGGAAAAGGTTATTACAAAGGAACTGGCCGGCGCCCAAAGATACCAAGAATTTTCAAAGCTTCTCAGAAAACCTGTCCCGGTTCCATCCATTGCAATTAACGGCCAACTGGTCTTTGAAACAATACCCGGCACAGAGGAACTTAAAGCTTGTATCGATCGAAATCTTAATAAGCCAATCTTGTCGGATCAGAAAAGAAGGAAACCGTTTTAAAATGGCAAAAAAATACTACTTTTCGATTCCAACTCTGGCCGGAACCCCTTTCTGGAAATAATGCTTGATAGGTTTCATCTCGGTGACCAGATCCGCAGTCTCAATTATCCGGGGTGATGCACCCCGCCCGGTGATAACAAGTTCCTTATCATACGGTTTGTTTATAATTATTTTAAGTAGATCCTGGACCGCGAAAAGTCCAAACATCACCGCCACATTGGCTTCTTCCATGATGATGATTTTGTATTCATCAGTGGCCATTACGGACTTTACCCTTTCAAGCCCCTTTTGCGCGGCCTTGATGTCTTCCGGTGCCGGTTTGCGGTTGGTGAAACGGCCGAGTCCAAACTGTTCTACGGTAATCAAATCAGAAAACCGCTTCAAGGCTTTAATTTCGCTGTAATCCCCCATTTTGATAAACTGGGCAATAAACACTTTTAAACCGGCACCTGCCGCCCGGATAGCCAATCCGATGGCCGCCGTGGTTTTTCCCTTTCCATTGCCCGTGTAAACTTGCGTATATCCTTTCCTACTCTTTTTGCTCCCCATATTCTTTACCAGCCTCATTATTTTTTCAGATTCTTTCTCCAGTGATTTTCAAGAAATCTCAGAGAAGAATTCAGGTTTTCAAATGAAAAAACTTCCAGGGACACAACTCCGGTATAGTTCTTTAAAATCCGCAGCACCGTTGATGTTAAATTTTGGGACAGCCGGTCCAATGTCGTATGATCGCGACCGTTTTCAACGCCATGCAAATGAATAACAGAAGTATTAGAGGAATATTTGTTAAAGACCTCTATTAGATCATAGTCATATACCATAAGATGGCCTAAGTCCAGACAGATCCGCAAATCTAAATCAAGGACGATGTCATCCAGCAGGTCCAGGGGATAGTCCAGAGTCTCGACAGCGATGATATCTTGCATATCAACTGCGGACTTTATTTTTACCAGATTTTGGTAAACTCTAGCCCGCCAGTTTTCGACAATTTTTTCGTCATATGATTTCTCGCTATATGGCACGTGCAGAATCAGGGCGGAGGCGCCAAGCGGTCGTACCGATTCCATTACCCGGATCATCGTTGCCACTGCACGTTGTTGCCGTGCGGGATCCTCGTCACTTATGGATATATCGGTGGGGAGGTGGACATTGTAACTCAGATCGAATTCACCGGCCAACCGGCAAAGTTCTCTAATGACCGCCCTGGAAGGAAGAACATCAATCCCCCGGCTTTCAAACAGCAAAAGCTCGATTTCGTCCAGATAAGGTCCCAGCATCCTTACATTGGGGATGTAGTGATCGGGATAGATAAATGACGTCGTGGCGATTTTGAAAGGATATAGTCCTTTATACGATTTGGTTAAGGAAGGATAGTTATTTAATTGATATTTCATTAAATATTCAATCTTCAATCATCAATACGAAAAAGAGGATAGAGGTCCTATAAAAAAAGCCACGGGAGACTCCCTACCCCCATCAGCAAAATCAACCACAAAAACGCGGACAGTATCATGATATCGCAGGCTTTTTTAATGTGGCCGGGTGAGGATTGACCGAAGCGTACGCCGATGTACGGTTTGTCCACAAGTTTTGCGTTATAGTAATTGGGGCCGTTCAATTTTACAGCCAGTGCGCCGGCAAAGGCAGCCTCCGGATAGCCGGCATTGGGGCTGGCGTGGTTGGCGCCCTCACAGACTGCCGTCATGAGTGACCGTTCTCCGCAGCCGGCCAGGATCTGGGCCGCCAGTGCCACAACCGGTACGGTAAGTCGTGCCGGTATGTAATTGAGAACATCATCAATTCTGGCGGACGCTTTACCGAATTGGTGATAGGTGTTGTTTTTATACCCTACCATGGAATCCAGGGTGTTGGTCATTTTATATGCCAGGGCCAACGGGGCACCGCCGATGGCTGCGAAAAATAAAGGGGCGGTGACCCCATCAACCAGATTTTCGGCAACAGTTTCAACGGTGGCCCGGGCAAGTCCGTCTTCTCTGTAATTATCTATATCCCGGCCGACGATCATGGCTACTTTTTTTTTGGCCGCCTGAATCTGCTTCTGTTGAAGGCATTGTTTCACTTCCATCGCGGCTGCATCCAACGAACAAATCGAAATAGAGTAATAAATCAAGATAATATCAAGTAATGTTTTAAAAAAGGGATGAACTCTGTAGGCGGCTGCTAAAACCAAAAATGTCAGCAGCCAGGTCCCCAGGATGAGAACGACCGCATACAATGCACCGCAAAAGGTCAGGTTAAAGTGGATTTTGCGAAAAGGGGGCTCAAGCCTTTCAATCGCCTTTCCCAGCCAGCGCACCGGGTGAGGCAGAAAGTGAGGATCTCCCAGCATGATATCAAGGGCAAATGCCGCCAGGAGAATATACCATGGGCTCAGCCATCCCATCAAAATATTCCCCCGTATCCGTGAATCATCCAACCCCTCCTATGGAAACCAGCAAAAACAGGCCGGCCTCCAAAACCTCTGCCATTGCACCGAGCATGTCGCCGGTAATGCATCCCAGCCGTCGTTTGTAATACCAAATTAATAGGGCGGTTAGAGCGACAAAGCTCAAAATCAACCAGAATGCGGTCCATCCCAGAAACACTGACATCACCACCGGAGCAGTTAATCCCCAGAATGCGGACCATTTCAACTTGCTTTTGAAAAAATCGACACCCGTGCCGCCGGCCGGCCGGCCGTATTCGAGAAAACGCATCCCGAAAAGCATGCCGGCCCGGGCATACGCCGGCACGAGGACCAGCAACAATGAGCGGTTGGCCTCTAAGCCGGCAATGCCGGCCCACTTCAGGGTTAATCCGAACACAATTGCCACCAGGCCCATGGTTCCCAGGCGACTGTCTTTCATTATGGTCAGTGCTTTTTCTTTGGACCGTTGCCCCAAAAGCCCGTCAGCCGAATCACCCAGTCCATCCAGATGAAAAGCGCCGGTAAGCATGGCCAGGAAAATCACATCCAGCAGCGATGCCACCGGCATACTCCACAAGCGCGATGCAACATAATCAAATAATGCCAGCAATATCCCCAGTAATAAACCGACAACCGGAAAATGCGGAATCATTTTAGGTGGGTCGAAAGTTTCGGCCTTACCCAACGGAAGTATGGTGATAAATTGTGTGGCGGCAATAAAGTAACGCATCGGTTAAATCCAGGGCTGGTGATTCAGCCCCCTTCCATCGGTATTAATTTGAGGAGTTGGGACGTTTCTCGAAGCCGACCCGCTACATGGACGATCACCGCCGAAACCGCATGAACTCGACCTTAAGGCATCGTAATGAATGGACAGTAATCAAAATGAAAACGGGATATTGTGCGCAATGCCGGGATTTAATGTTAAATAAAAGCCGCAGTGCAACGCTGTTCATCCATAACGATCCCTAATGGTCTCAGACAGCATTCGATTTCGGTGGCGATCGTCCACTCCGCTATAATCATAGGCTTGCGCTGAGAACTCCCAGACCCTTCAATTATTTAGATATGACTTTTATTCAAAAAAGACAGAGCGACACACCGCGCAAGCGTCTGCGCTGCGCGAGCAATTCCATCCATCGTCAATTGTCCTTCATCCATCGTCATGCGTTTACCGTCACTATCCTTTGATCGTCACCGGAATTCCCGCCACCAGCCAAACCACTTTGTCTGCATGTTTGGCGACAGCCTGATTTACAGCGCCTGCCAGGTCTCTAAATTGCCTGGCGAGTTTATTTTCAGGTACGATGCCGGCGCCCACTTCGTTCGAGACCAACACGATCGGGCAATCTGCCTTATCAATGGCTTGTGTTAGGTCGCTAATCTGCTCCAGGATTTTTTCATCCTCCTCGGTTTCCAACAACAGATTATTAATCCACAGGGTCAGGCAGTCTACCAGAAGCACCGTTGCATCTCGGCTGTTGTCAACAATGGCATCCGGCAGGTGTGTCGGCGCTTCTATCGTATGCCATGTCCGGCTGCGCTCCTTGCGGTGTTTCGCGACCCGATTCCTCATTTCATCATCACGCGGAATGCAGGTCGCAATAAAGATTTTCTTTTCTGCGCTAAAGCTTTCGGCGGCTTTAAGGGCATGACCGCTTTTGCCGCTTCGGCAGCCTCCGATTACAAATAGGGTTTCTTTCACAGATCAAGCTCCAATCGTAAAAATTCAGGGTTCAGCCCCGCCGCTGGCCTGAAAAGCGGCCAGTTTAATCGAATAAAAAACTTAACGAAATACAATTTTATTTTTCTGACAGGATTAACGCCAAACTATTCACTTCGAACCTCTGAACCCCGAACCCTGAACGGTAGCAACAATTTCTTTGATATCGATATGATTTTCAAAATATTCTGCCAACAGATCATATTCCCTGTTTCTGGCTTCCAAGCCTCCCAGATCGGAAATCTCAAAATCTCTTAGACCGATATGTTGCAACCAGAAGCGGGTAATGTCAGGGTTTTCGAACAGGCCATGGATATACGTTCCCATGCTATTTGAATCCGTGGACACACATCCATCCGTATCATTGGTTGGCGTGCTGTTGCGTTCTACAACCTGAAACAAAGGGTCTCCCCCTTTTCTATGGGTTTGTCCCATGTGAATTTCGTATCCCGAACCATGTCCATTTTGTCTTGTAAATCTTGTCAGCGTAGTGACCTTGGGTGCCTTTAGTTCGGTTTCAACCGGCAACAAACCCAGCCCCTCGGTCGAACCGGGTTTGCCCTCGAGTCCCCCTGGATCGTGAACGTAACGCCCCATCATTTGATATCCGCCGCAGATACCCAGCAAATGCCCGCCCTGATGAGCATACGCGGTGATTTTTTTAGCCCACCCCGTGGTATGTATCCAATTCAAATCGAAACGCGTGTTCTTAGAACCGGGTAAAATCACGGCGCGGAAGTCGGACAAATCCTGCACCTTTTCTAAAAAATGAACTTCCAATCCTTTTAAAACCGAAAGGGGGTCAAAATCGTTAAAATTAGATATGTGCGGCAGCCGAATAACTGCGATTGACGGCTCCCGTCGGTCGGTCGAAAATACTCGTTTTTGTTGCTCGATCACCACCGAATCTTCGGGTTCGATGTTGATATGGTTATACCAGGGAAGCACTCCGAATACTGTTTTGCCGGTTTTTTCCTCTATCCAGCCAACTCCGCTTTGAAAAAGACGGATGTCCCCCCGGAAGCGATTGATGATAAACCCTTTGACAAGATCCTGTTGCGCCGGTTTCAAACATTCCAAAGTCCCGACAATTTGGGCGAAGACCCCGCCCTTGTGAATGTCGGCGACCAGGATGACCGGAGCATGAGCATGCTCTGCCATGCGCAAATTTACGATATCACTGTCCATCAAATTGACTTCGGCGCATGAACCGGCGCCTTCCATGATAATCAGATCGTAAGATCGACGCAGCCGGTCGAGAGCTTCGACCGCGGTGTCGAAAAAGGTATCTTTTTTACGGTGGTAATCAACTGCCGTGGTGTTTTCACGAACATTGCCGAGCAGAACCACCTGACTGCCGATTTCACTGGTAGGTTTCAACAAAACAGGGTTCATATCCACGTGGGGTGGTATTCCGGCTGCTTCGGCCTGGACGATCTGGGCGCGACCCATTTCGAGACCCTCGGCCGTGACGCCTGAGTTATTGGACATGTTCTGGGCTTTGAACGGCGCTACCCGGATACCCTTGTTTGCAAAAAAACGGCAAAGCGCTGTGGTGACAATGCTTTTGCCGACATCGGAACCGGTTCCCAAGACCGCAAGGCACGCCCCTTTTAGGGCTTTTTCGTTTTTCAATTTAACCCCGCTTACTTTGTAAAAATCATAATTTGAAACGTTTAATTTACAGATATCGTTGATTGGTTGATTAGTAGATTGGTTAAGTGGTTGTAAATATGGATTTATCCCATATTTGCAAAATAATTGGACACTTCATGTTTCAACAATCGTAACATTCTGCAATTATGACTATCCTGGGGGTAATCATAAAGTCCAGGTACTGACTTGATTGACTGCTTCCCACAAAAACCGTGGTTTGCATATCTACATAGACCTCGTGCAGCTGGGACAAGGGGACAATCCGTACATCCTGCTCCGAACGCATGGCGCTCACAACGATACCCACGGGCGTATGGTTATCCCTGTGGGTGAGCATAATCTGTTGGGCCCTTTCAAGTTGCCAGGTTCTTTTTTTACTTTTTGGATTGTACAGAACAATAACAAAGTCGGCTTTGGCGGCCGCTTCAATGCGCTTTTCGATGATCTCCCATGGTGTTAACAGATCACTCAGGCTGATGACAGCAAAATCATGGGTTAGCGGTGCGCCCAGTAAGGAAGCCCCCGAACAAAGCGCCGGGATCCCCGGGACGACCTCCACCTGCAACAATTCCCGGGCGATCTGGTTGCTGGTATTGAAACCCGGAGGTGCGATCTTGATATTTTTTATCTTGCAGGTTTCAAATACCAGACCGGCCATGGCATAGATACCAGGATCTCCACTCGATACAATTGCACAGGGTCTGCCGTCCCGCGCTTGTTCAATGGCGGCTTCCACTCGTTTCACTTCTTTGGTCATGCCTGTGCTGATAATTTTTTTGTCTTCAATTAGGGGCCGGATTAAATCAATATATGTCGTGTAACCCGCGACCACCTCGACAGATTCAAGAACATCAATTGCTCTTTTAGTTAATTGGTTGGGACTGCCCGGTCCGATACCGACTACGAAAAGTTGATTCGAGCGATGGCCAGGGTCACGTTGCGGGTGGATTGTTTGGGAACGATCAGTTCTCCGTTCCGTGTTGCTTGAATTGCTGCGGCTTCGCATACGCTTTTCACTCCTACATGTTTTTCCACAATGGCTGATGGATTTTTGATGCCTTTTACCCGGTTTAATTCCGCTCGTGTAAAAAACATGACAGTCAGACCGAGATTTTGCGCTAAGGTAATTAATCCAGGTTCATCGGCTTTG
>CALZJV010000041.1 GCA_945787595.1 uncultured Desulfobacterales bacterium
TCATGACGCCGAGGCCCAGTGTACGATATTCCATAACGATATTCGTTCCTATGGCAAGGATTTCGAACCATTTTACCATAGAACCGAGCAACTTCCCGGGGTTCGGTTTATAAGAAGCTACGTATCGATCGGAAAAGAGATCCCGCAAAGCAAGAATGTCACTATCAGATACGCTACGGCCGAAGACGGCGTAAAGGAAGAGGAATTCGATCTGGTGGTATTATCCATAGGGTTGAATCCCCCTGCTGAAGTGGAAAAATTGGCTGACATGTATGGCATCGAGCTCAATACTCACGGATTCTGTAAAGCAATGCCTTCCAATCCGATGGCGACCACCAGGCCTGGGATCTACATCAGCGGCGCCTTCCAGGGTCCGATGGATATCCCCGAGTCGGTTTTTTCCGCCGGCGGAGCCGCCTCCCAATGTGGTGAATTCCTTGACTACCGGCGCGGGAAGCTGTCCAAAGAAAGGATCTATCCAGCGGAAAAGGATGTCTCGGAAGAAGAGGCCAGGATAGGTGTTTTTGTGTGTCATTGTGGCGCTAATATCGGCAGAGTGGTCGATGTTCCTGCCACGGTTGAATATGTCAAAACCTTACCCAACGTTGTCTACGCTACGGAACAGCTGTTTTCATGTGCGACTGATTCCGCCCATTCAATAACGGAGACAATCCGGGATAAGGGACTCAATCGAGTGGTTGTCGCGGCCTGCTCTCCCAGGACCCTTGAACCGTTATTCCGGGACACCCTTCGGGAGGCGGGAATTAATCAATACTTCTTCGACATGGCCAATATCAGAGAACATTGTTCCTGGGTCCACTCTCGCGAAAAGGAGGATGCCACCGTAAAAGCCAAGGATATAACCCGAATGTCGGTCGCACGCGCTTGCCATTTACAGCCACTTCAGGAAATTGATCTGCCGGTCAACAAGACGGCCTTAGTGGTGGGTGGAGGAATCGCCGGCATGACGTGTGCTCTTTCCATCGCCAACCAGGGACATGCGGTTTACCTGCTGGAAAGGGATACAGACCTGGGGGGAACGGCCAGAAGAATCCATTACACTCTGGATGGGATGGATGTTCAGGCCTATTTAGGGGATCTGGCGCGCAAGGTTTATCAGCACCCCTTAATAGATGTACATATGGATGCCATCATCACAGAGGCTACCGGTTATGTCGGAAATTTCATAACCAAGGTGAAGTCTGAAAGAGGAATCACAGAAATAAAACATGGCGCAACCGTCATTGCTACGGGTGCTGATGAATATAAACCCACCGACTACCTTTATGGAGATGATGATCGGGTAGTAACCCAGTTGGAATTGGGCGAGCAAATCGCCAAAGGAGAAGAAAGGCTGATCAACGCCCAGAGTCTGGTGATGATCCAATGCGTCGGCTGCAGACAAGCGGACCGGGATTACTGCGCCCGAGTATGCTGCAGCCATGCTATAAAAAATGCCTTGAAATTAAAAAAGATAAATCCCCAGATGGATATCACCATTCTCTTTCGCGATATCCGAACGTATGGGTTCTCAGAGGATTATTACCGCGAAGCGTCAAATAACGATGTTAAGTTTATCCGCTACGAGCCTGATGATAAACCCCAGGTGGAGGCTGTTGAAGCGGAAGGCCGGCCTGTTTTAAGGGTTACCTTGCCGGATTATATTTTAGGTCGGAAGCTTGCGATAGATGCCGATTACCTTGCTTTGTCAGCTGCCGTTATTCCCTCCGCAGGCAACAGGGAAATATCTCAATTTTTCAAGGTCTCTTTGGGACCAGATGAATTTTTTAAAGAAGCCCACGTCAAATTAAGACCGGTTGAGTTTGCTACCGAAGGCGTATATCTTTGTGGATTGGCTCACTATCCCAAGCACATACCGGAAGCGATCAACCAGGCTCATGGAGCTGCAAGTCGAGCGTTGACCTTTCTCTCACATGATATCGTCACCGTCTCCGGTTCTTTTTGCGAGGTAAAAGAGAACGATTGTGTATCGTGTGGGGCATGTATTACAGTTTGTACGTATGGCGCCATAGAGTTTCGTGAGACACCACAAGGCAGAAAGGCCTGGGTTAATCCTGTTCTCTGCAAAGGAGATGGACTCTGTAGCGCAAAGTGTCCAACAAATGCTATTTTTCTAAAGCACTTTACCGATGAAGACCTCTTGAGCCAAATTGATGCGGCGTTCGGTTAGGCGGTTGTGCCCGTTTGCCCGTTGAGTCGGTTTAGCCGGTTTACCCGTCAACCGGTTAAGGGACTAACGGGCGCAACCGGCGAACGGGCTCAACGGGCCCACGGGCTCAACGGGCGCAACGGGCAAACGGGCCTAACCGAGAACAAAGGAGCTGAGGACGCATGACTACAGGACTTAAATTTAAACCAAAAGTATTGGGTTTTGTATGCCATTGGTGAGCATACGGCGCTGCTGACATGGCTGGAGTTTCCAGACTGCAATATTCAACTGAAATCAGGCTTATTCGCGTCATGTGTTCCGGTAGAGTCGACCTGGAATTTGTATTCAGAGCCCTCTCAAACGGAACAGACGGGGTGTTTATTGGTGGTTGCCGTCTCAACGAATGTAACTATATCACTCACGGAAATTACGATGCATTAAGCAATGTCCTTCTATGTAGAAGGATTATGGAACACATAGGGCTGAACCCGGAAAGGTTAAGGATTGAATTTATGTCTTCCGGTGATGGAATTCTTCTTGCCGAAGTTATTAATGATTTTTGCAAGAAAGTGGAGGAAATAGGACCTCTTGGTAAAAGCGAAGGAATAGACGAAAAAGGATTAAAGTTCAAACTTGAAGCAGTTACTAAATTAATCCCCTACCTTAAGCTGGTGGAAAGGGAAAGGCTGAGAGTACCTATTAAATCGGAAGAAGCATATAATAAATTTTTCAGCAGTGACGAGGTAAACCGCTTATTTAATGAATTAATCTTAGATAAATTGGCAATAAGCCAAATTATGTTACTCCTGGGAGAAAAACCCCTTTCAACTGGAGAAATGTCTGAGATTTTAGGCTTAAACCCGTCTGAAGTATCAAGACACATGAATAGCTCATCAAGGCACGGATTCGTCAGGTACGATGAAAGCCGGAAGCGCTTTGCTCTGGCCTAATGTGAAAGAGCAGGCAGTGAATTAGACCCTTAGAGATTCTTTTCTGACAACATGTTGTCAGAAACTGAAGGTTTCAGCCCGCCCTGGTGCGATTTGACGGATTTTTTACTGTTCACTGTAGGAGATTCCAATAATGTCTTATCCTCCAGAATCATACAAAGTTAGGTCTGGGCCAGGGGTGTCGGCGTGTCAGGTGTCAGGAAAAGGGAGTCACTAAGTACTAATGCCTGCTAAATTAGCTTTGAGTTATTCTGAAATCGTAACTTTTTTTAATAAAATGATTAACATCCTTAATTTTAGGCATTTTAGGCATTTTTGACACTTTAGGCATTTGCTAGTTATATCTCTGCTCTCAAACCGCCTCAATCAGGCCACTTGATCTAAGCGCAGACTTGGAAGGAATTTAGGATAGCGGATATGGATAACGATAGAATCGATCAGATTATTGATAAACATCAGGGCCAAGCCAGTTCACTGATTCAAGTGTTGCTGGCAATTCAGAGCGAAAATCATTGGCTTCCTAAGGAAGCATTAGAGAGGGTCGGCGAGAAATTACAAGTTCCTTTAACCCAAATACAGCACATCGCTACCTTTTATAAAGCCTTTAGTTTAGTTCCCAAAGGAAATTATGAAATTCACATCTGTATGGGTACGGCCTGTCATGTTCGTGGTGCGATGCGTGTCCTCGACACGGTGCAAGACCTGACTGGAATTAAACCTGGTGAAACAGACTTGGATTTGAAATTCAGCCTGGAGACAGTTAACTGCCTCGGTTGTTGTGCTTTAGGACCGGTGATGGAAATCGATGGCAAGACTCACGGTAAGATGGCGCCGAGCGAGACGGCAGACGTGTTAAAAAACTATGAGTAGGATAATATTATGCCACGGATAAATTCACCTACTGAAATGGAAGACTTCAGGAAAGACATCCTGTCAAAAAGAGACCCAAATAAACCTTGTATTACACTCTGTTCCGGATCTGCTTGCAATGCTACCGGTAGTGGAAAAGTCGCTGCGAGTATTGAAGCCGAGATTGAAAAACAAGGCTTAAGTGCTGAGGTGGACGTCAGGAAAACGGGTTGTCATGGATTTTGTGAGAGGGGTCCCATTATCGTTAATCATCCTGAGGAAAGCTGCTATTTCCAAATAAAGCCTGAAGATGTACCTGAAATTATATCCCAGGCTATAAAGGATAAGAAGGTCGTAGAGCGCTTACTCTATAGCGACCCCGACACCGATGAAAAGATAATTTACGAATCTGAAATCCCCTTTTACAAGAACCAAGAGCGGCTCGTTTTCGGCTCCAACGGTAGTATTGATCCTAAGAGCATCGATGATTACCTGGCAATTGGCGGTTATTCCGCCTTGGAAAAAGCGCTTTTCCAGATGGCCCCCGAACAAGTATTGGAAGAGGTCAAAAAATCCAACCTGAGAGGCAGAGGTGGCGGCGGCTTTCCCGCCGGGAGAAAGTGGGAAGAATCCCGCAAGGCCCCGGGTGATATAAAATATGTGATCGTCAATGCTGACGAGGGAGACCCCGGCGCTTATATGGATAGGAGCCTTCTCGAGGGGAATCCCCACTCCGTCCTCGAGGGGCTGATGATCGGCGCCTATGCCATCGGCTCCCACGAGGGCTATATTTACGTTCGACAGGAATACCCCCTGGCAGTAGAGAATTTGGCAATCGCTATCAGGCAGGCTGAGGAGTACGGTTTTCTGGGGAAAGACATCCTTGGCTCAGGATTTGGTTTCACTGTTATCGTGCACAAAGGAGCCGGCGCTTTCGTCTGTGGTGAATCGAGTGCTCTGATGACGGCCTTGGAAGGCAGGGCCGGAGAACCCAGACCGAAATATATCCACACCGCGGTCAAGGGCGTTTGGGATAACCCCAGCGTTTTGAATAATGTTGAAACATGGGCCAATGTTCCGCTTATTATCAATAAAGGCGCTGACTGGTTTACTCAAATTGGAACCGAAAAAAGCAAGGGCACGAAGATTTTCTCCCTGGTTGGTAAGATCACCAATACCGGCCTTGTGGAGGTGCCAATGGGCATGACCTTAAGAGATATTATCTACGAAATAGGCGGTGGAATTCCCGCAGGTAAGAAGTTTAAAGCCGTGCAGACCGGAGGGCCGTCTGGAGGATGTATCCCTGAGAATTTGTTAGATTTGGAAGTCGGTTTTGATGAACTCACCAAGGCCGGCTCGATGATGGGGTCAGGTGGGATGATCGTGATGGATGAAGATACCTGTATGGTTGATGTTGCCAGGTACTTCATCGACTTCCTCACGGATGAATCCTGTGGTAAATGCGTCCCCTGCCGCGAAGGCCTGAGGCAGATGCTTAATATCCTCACGAACATCACCAAAGGAAAAGGAAGCGAGGGTGATATTGAGCTTTTAGAGGAGCTTAGCGAGGTAGCTAAAGAGGCTTCACTTTGTGCATTAGGTACGAGTGCCCCTAACCCGTTTCTTAGCACGGTTCGTTATTTCAGAGATGAGTATGAGGCTCACATCAAGGAGCAGAGATGCCCGGCTTTGTCCTGTAAGGAGCTGATCGCGTACCATATTGACCCGGATCATTGCAAGGCTTGTATGATTTGCGCAAGGAAGTGCCCTGCCGATGCGGTTGACGGCGGCAAAAAGAAGATCCATATAATTGACCAGGAGAAATGCACCAAGTGCGGAACTTGCTTTGAAGTTTGCCCGTCCCGCTTTAGTGCGGTGCAGAAGATTTCAGGTCTGCCTGTTCCGCCTCCTATCCCTGAAGAAGAAAGAATTATAATCCGAAAGAGCAAAGAAAAATGAATAAGATCCTTGTGCAGATTGATGGAAAAGAGGTCGAAGCAAGTGAAGGGATGACCGTCTTGGAGGCGGCCCAAGGTGCCGGCATATCGATACCTACTTTATGTCATCACGAAAAATTGGAACCTTTTGGGGGTTGCCGCCTTTGCATCGTAGAAGTACAGGTTGGCGACTGGACAAAGCGTGTCGTTTCCTGCGTTTACCCGGCAGAAGAAAATTTGATTGTAAGAACCAGATCTGAGAAGATAGATAAAATTCGCAAAATGATCTTAGAACTTCAGCTTTGTCATGCCCCGGATTCACCGGAATTGATAGAATTCGCCAAGGAGTATGGCGCAGACAAAGACCGTTTTGAAAAAGAGGCCTCATTTTGCATTCATTGTGGTCTATGTGTAAGATACTGTGCAGAGGTCAAGAAAAAGGACGCTGTTGGATTTGTTGACAGAGGAATAAGGAAAGAGATAAGTTTCATTCCGGAAATAGCCTCTAAGGAGTGCTGGGACTGCAAAGAATGTTTTCCACTTTGCCCTACTGAGGCACTACAAGCAGCTTTCGTTTTAACTAAATCGCTCATTTCTTTCCTACCTTCTCTCGAATCCGCCTCAGACAAATAGGTAACGATCAACACGGAGGGAATCATATACTGGTTTTATTTGATATGAACCCCTTTTTTCCCACGCGGCTTTTCATCACGGATTGCATGGCGCGCGTTAGGGCCGGAGCCAATTTGGTGCAGTCGCACAGTCTCACATGCTGGCAAAGATCTTTTGCCGCTTCAATAGATTTATGCATGGCCTGCTCGGGCAGTTCATCATCTACGACCAGGGCTTTGCGGATAACATCCGGGAATTTGGCTGCATGGGCGGTCGCCAGACATACGACTTTGGTATCCGCTGGGAAGGTATTTGAATGTGTATCCGCCGCGGCCACGGCAACGGCTGCGTGCGGATCGAGCAGGTAGCCATCCCGGCTTCGATACACATCCGCTATGGTGGAGAGTGTTTGTTCGTCGGTGATGGAGGCCGAGATGAAACCCTGTCTGATCTCGTCGGCCATCCGCGAATCCAATCGCACAGCGCCCTGGTTTTGGAACTCATCCATCCATTGCCGGATTTTGCGATGGTCTCGCCCGGAGGCAAAATATAAATAACGCCAAAAATTATAGGGAACAACGATATCGATGGCCGAAGATACGGTCGGTTTGAGATCCTCTTTTGTGAGACAACCGGTTGACAAGGCTCTGTGGAGGGTTGCGTTTTGATTGTTGGCGCAGATGTACGCTTTTACCGGCAGCCCCATTGTCCGCGCCAGATAGCCGCCAAAAAGATTGCCAAAGGCGCCCGATGGTACGGAAAATACAATTTTTTCGCCCACCCGATCTACAACGCGGAAATAGCCGTAAAAATAGTGGACGGCCTGGACCATTACACGGCACCAGTTAATCGAGTTGACGCTGGAGAGTTTTAGCTGCTGTTTGAGGTTGTCGTCGGCAAACATCCGGGCCAGCACCAAATCGAGATCATCCCCTCCGTCGGGACAGCCGTTCACGCCCACGGCATGAACGTTGGGCGCTTCCAAAGTCGTCATCTGGCGCTCTTGCTCTTGCGAGATCATTCCAGCGGGATAAAGCACCCAGCAGTCAATGGACTTTTTGCTTGCCGACGCATGTGCGGCCGCTGGACCAGTATCACCGGTAGTGGCCACCATTAGCGACACCCGATCGTTTTTTCGTTTTAGAAAAAAATCCATCGTGTTCACCAGAAACCCCATGGCGACATCTTTAAATGAGAGGGTCGGTCCGTGGAATAATTCCAGGATGTACATATTTGGTTTCGTTTCCAGGCTTACAACCGGGATAACGTCCGGGTGTTCGAATGCATTGAAGCTGTCGTGCAGCAGCCCCCGCAACTCATCCGCAGAAATGATCGTGCTTACTATGAAAAGCGACAAAATTTCGAACGCCAGATCAACAAAACTCAACTTGGACCACTCTCGCAGGCGCTCCTCAGAAATTCGAGGGATCGTTTGCGGTACGAACAGCCCGCCGTCAGCGGCAAATCCCTGTAAAACAGCCGTTTCAAAATCAACGGGCGTCACGCCCCCTTTGGTACTAACAAATTGTGTCATCAGATTCGTACAACTCCTTTCACTGCCTAAAATTCCGCCCCAAGCGCTGATTGAGTATATGTCGGTTTCAGAACAATTTATTGTTACTTTTTCTGATCTGGTTTAGGTCCTTGTATGCCGTCGCACGGGATATCTTCAGGAGACTGGCGACTTGTTCCACCGATTTACGGGCGTAAAAGAGCCGCTTTTGATCTATCCTTCGCATTAGTTCCCTGCGCTCTTCGGTATTCATCGAATCCTGCATCTGGCCTTTTTCAAGGCGAAATGCACGGATCTCCAACTTGATCTGCTCCTGCCATTCCTCTTGAAATATAACCTCGGGGCGAGCCTCGGTATTCGGTGGGCGGATCAATCCGTTCAGGACCTCGGACGCCGAATCAAAGGCCGTTTCCAAAGGCGAGAAGTCAAGATTGATGCACAGGATTCCAATCGGCTGCGCCTCTTCATTGCGGAGCACGGCGGTTATGGATCGGATCCGTTGGCCATCATTACCTGTTTTTTCATATGGGCCGAGCACATTCTTTTCTAACCCGAAATCGGATTTGTCGCTGTCCAGGCCCAAATAGGATTTATCGCCAACCTCCCTTCGTGAATAGGAATTGGCGATATGTACGATGGTGTCATTTTCGATATCGTGGATCACAACTTCCGCATAAGGGTGCAAAAGCTTTGCGATGGCATCGGCAATGGGTTTATAACTTGAAAGTGTGTTATCCATGAAATGAGCCTAGGCAATGCATGAGCGTAAATCAAGATTTTTGGTAATTTAGCTCAAGCTTTCCAGGTTTCAGGTGTCAGGTTTCAGGAAAGGTAGACGCAAAAGCATATCCTGAACACTGACACCTGAAACCTTACACCTAAAAAGAGGAGTAAAAATGGGATAATAGTTAAGGGCTTCGTTATAAGTATTTTCACCAACCCACAATCGCCTTCCTATCAGCCCGATAGAACTTTGAGGGCCTGCTCGTGTGCACGCGGATCTCCCGCTGCAATGTACTCACTCCCGGAGTTTAGCCCCGCGGCACTCCCTTGCCAATTCGTAAACACGCCTCCGGCGCCCTGAACGACAGGAATCAGAGCCAAATAGTCGTAAGGCGTGAATTGAACATCGATGCAGATGTCGACCCGCCCCGAAGCGATCTGGGCATAAAACATGCAGCTGCCGCCATAGACCGCAAAGCGGGTGGCTTTTTTCAACCGCTCCAGCGCCGGGGCATTGGTTCGGTCATAGTAATCGGGATTACTGGTCGACATCAGCGCCATCGAAAGATCCGTGCAGGGGCGCGAGCGGACCGGCTTGCCGTTTCGTGTCGTTTGCAGCCCGTCAGCGCCGATCCAGCGTTCAGCGGTCATCGGCATATCGATAATCCCAAGAATCGGAATCCCGTTGTGGAGCAGAGCCAGCAACGTACCAAATACCGGTATACCCGCTATAAACGCCAGCGTGCCGTCAATCGGGTCAATCACCCACACGAATTCACTGTCGGGAGCATATGCCTCGCGCTCCTCTCCAAGAATGCCGTGGTCGGGATTCTCAGCAGAAATAATCTCTCGCATTTGATCCTCAACGGCTTGATCGACTGAGGTAACCGGGCTGCCGTCACCCTTGACCTCGACATGGAGCGGTTTGCAGTTATATTGCCGGATGAGGGCGCCGCTGATGTTGACTGCCCGCACGCCGAATTCAGCAAAATGTTTGATTTCTGACGTATTCATTATATCCTCCGGCTCAATGGGAGAGAATTTGACTGAGAAAGAGCTTGGTCCGCTCGCTTTCCGGGTTTTCGAAAAACTCATCCGGAGACTTCATTTCGACAATTTCACCCCAATCCATGAAAACGATGCTGTCGGCGACAGACCGAGCGAAACCCATTTCGTGGGTGACACAGATCATCGTCAAACCGTCATCGACAAGATCGATCATCACGTCGAGAACTTCGCTGATCATTTCCGGATCCAACGCAGATGTCGGTTCGTCGAAAAGCATCACTTCAGGGTTCATGCAAAGCGCGCGGGCGATGGCAACACGCTGTTGTTGCCCTCCCGAGAGCTGGATCGGGTATTTATCGGCTTGCTCGGGTATGCGAACGCGTTCGAGAAAACGCATGGCCGTTTCCTGCGCCTGCGACTTGTTCATCTTTCGCACCAGCTTGAGGGCCAGCATCAGATTTTTTATCGCCGTTAAATGTGGGAACAAGTTGAAATTCTGGAAGACCATCCCGACTTCTCTGCGGACGGCGTCAATGTCTTTTACCGTGCTGGTCAGTTCACGACCGGAAACAATTATTTTGCCGCTGTCGTGCTCCTCGAGCCGGTTGATACATCGAATCATGGTCGATTTGCCGGATCCCGAAGGCCCGCAGACCACAATCCGCTGGCCTTTGTTCACCTGGAGATTGATGTTGCGTAACGCCTGGAAGTCTCCGAAGAATTTGCAGACGTCTTGCAGTATGATAATTGGTTCGAGATTGTTATCATTCATATTATGCCTTACCGTATGGTATATCGGCTTATGCGCTTTTCGAACAGGCCGAAGCCGCGTTGAAAAAACCATGTTATTATCAGGTAGATAATCGCCGCTGCAATGAAAATTTCGTAGGGTGCGAAGGTCTTGGAAACAATGGTACGTGCCACACCTGTCATATCCATCAATGTGATGGTGCTTGCCAGTGCGGTTGCTTTTGTCATGCTGATAAAATCGTTGCTGTATGCCGGTATGGCGAGCCGTACGGCAATGGGTGTCGTAACGTAAAAAAATCGATGGTATTTAGACAGGCCAAGCGCCATTCCCGCTTCATGCATTCCGCGATCCACTCCGAGATATCCCCCCCGAAGAATTTCTGAAACGTAGGCGGCGGAATTCAGGCCAAGGGAAAGTGTTGCACAACCGAAGGGCTCTCTTAGAATGGGCCAAAATATACTCTCGCGAATGAACTCGAATTGCGGAAAACCATGGTAGATGACAAAAATCTGAACCAGAATCGGCGTACCGCGAAAGAAATAGATGTACATGAATGCAGGAAAGGAGAGATACCACCGCCCGCTGATACGCATCAACAGAAGAATGATGCCCAGGCACAAGCCAAAAAAGGATGACAGGAAAAGAAGCTGCAGGGTTATCCCGAGGCCGGCCAGCATCTTGGGGATGCTCTCTAATATGAGAAGAAATTCAAAAGTCATGGGGTGCCTGCCAGATGACGATTGGCAACTTTCTCCAAGCCCATCACCACCAGTGTGATGACGGTGGTAATGCTGAGGTAGATCAGTGCCACGATCATGTACATCAAAAAGGGCTTGTAGGTTACAGCGGTGGCCATTTCCGCCACGAAAAGAATCTCTTCAAGCCCGATGATGGAAATCAATGCCGTATCCTTCATCAAAGAGAGCATGTGATTGCCAAAACTGGGAAGGGCCAGACGCCACATCTGGGGTATCCGGACATAGAAAAATGTATGTACATTGGAGATTCCCAGGGCCCGAGACGCCTCGACAACCCCCGGATCTACCCCCAGAAAGGCCCCCCTGAAGGTCTCTGTGGCGTATGAGCCCACGATCAGGGCGATGGCAAAGGAACCGGCCCAGAAAGGGGGGATATCCACAAACTGGGTTTCGGGAGAGAAGATATGCGTGATGCTGGTTAACGTAATCGCCGAACCAAAATAAAAAATCAAAAGCACCAAAAGTTCCGGCGTTCCGCGAAAGGCAATGGTATAGGCACTGGCGATTTTATTGGCAATGCGACTTTTAGACAGCTTGGCGGTGGCCCCAATCAGCCCGAAAATAACGGTCATGATCAAGGATACGCCAAAAACCTTGAGAACAGTCATTGCGCCCCAAAAATAGTCATCCCACCAAACGGATAGATCTGCCACAGTGGCTCCCTTTCTTTTTCCTGTGCTTTACCTGGCTGAAATCGCCAGACAGAGGCCTTTTGGTATAATTGGATTTTACATAACGCGGGAAATGACGCGGCGGTACGGCTATCGACCATACCACAGCATCATTGACAGCTTCTTAGTTGTTACCGACACCTTGCCAGTTTTCATTGTGGATGGCAAAGGGAAAGTATTTCAGTGCATATTTTTTCAGCGTGCCGTCTTTAATCATCGTCGCCAATGCTTTATCAATCCGGCCGAGCAGTTCTTCTCTGCCTTTGGCGATACCAATGCCGACACCGACACCGAAAATTGAGGGATCATCCAATGGCGGGCTGAGGAATCCAAAATCCTTATTCTCTTCCTTGCTGAGAAATTTGAGGTAGGCCTTCATGGGATTGGTCATTATGACATCAGTGCGGCCGTTCTGGAGATCAAGAAATAAGGCCTCGTTGGTATCATAATAAAGCAGCGTGGCATTGGGTACTTTTGCGGTAATCCAATCCTCGTAGGTGGAGGCCCGTTCCAGGCCCACTTTGACGTCCTTGAAGTTGGCAGGCATGGGATTACCGTCACTATCGAACAGATTAAAGTTCGCGGATTTCCTGCCCACAAACTGACCCACGGAAATACGGTATGGAATGGAAAAAGACATTTTTTTCAATCGTTTTTCGGTAATGGACATGGATGCTGCGATCAGATCGAACTTGTTGGCGAGAAGGGCCGGGATCATGCCGTCCCACTTCTGGCAGACAAACTCTATATCGGCACCGATGTTTTCTGCGATACCCGTGGCAACGTCAATGTCGTATCCGGTAAGCACACCATCATCGCCGCGATAGTTAAATGGGAAATAGGTGCACTCGGCTCCAACGCGCAGTGTTTCTGCTGCTACCGGTTGCACTATTCCAACTGCGCAGATTGCCAGGACTGTCGTCAATAAAAATAATAATTTTTTCATCTCTAATACCTCCTGTTCTTTGTTTTAGTTCCCATTTTCCCGACATGGAGCTTTAGTAACAAATGCTACAATTATTACTATGACCCGGGTGTCCCCCTCCGAGAAGGACTCGGTCGGGATCAATCGTATACGGTTTGCATATCCACACAACGATGCCTTCCTATGACTTGTCAGAATCGGATTGGAGCAGGGCTTCGTGGACTGCCTTGGCAATCTGAATATCCTGTACCGCCACACCGGTCAAATCAGCTACGGTTATCTGCTCATCAGACGTTCGTCCAGGTTGACGACCGGAAATCACATCTCCCAACTCAATGAGATCTTCCTTTTTTACTAGACCGGCCGGCAGCGCCTTGGAAATTTCACCACGCGACAGGCATTGCTCGATACTATCGGCCACAACCATATCAGCTCTTTGAAGGATTTTGGGGTCTAACTCCTGCTTTAGGTGGGTATCGGAGCCCATGGCCGTGATATGGGTGCCCGGTTTTATCTGTTTGACATCTATAAGCGGGGTTTTGGAAGGAGTTGCCGTAATGATCAGGCGGCATTTTTCGGTGACGTCACTAGCGTCAAGGGTCGTTTGGACAGTGTAGCCCAGTTTTTCCATGTCCCGTTTGTAGGTGTCTAAATTATCCTGGTGGCGCCCCCACACAATGATATCGCTGCAATCTATAAGCGATTTCAAGTACTCGACCTGCATCCGTCCCTGAACCCCTGCACCGAAGACACCAATGCAATCAATTTTGGATGGGGCCATATATTTTGCGACAACTTGACCCGCCACCGCAGTCCTGACATTGGTCAAATAACACTCATCCAGCAAGATGCTCACCAGTGTACCGTGTCGTTGGGAAAACAACAATATGAGTCCGTCGCTGGTAGGAAGGTCGATTTTAAAATTTTCATAAAATCCGGAGGCGATCTTGATGGCAAAGTAGTCGTCATCTTTAATATAGCCGTATTTAATATGGACATCACCTGGCGGATTCTCGAAGATCATTTCGCCCACCGGAGGCACCACAACCCGACCCTGTGAATACGCGACAAAACCTTCTTCGATATATTTAGTAACATCTAATTCGCCCACTGACTGTTTGATCTGATCTAAATGATACGTCCGTGTCAATTTATACCCCCACATGCTTAAGCTTCTCATTTACATTAAATGAGGCTATTATTTATTACCTGCCAAATGGTTTAGCCCTTTATTATGAAGCCGGCGATAGTTAAATTTGAAAATGTTTTAACAGTCTGGAACCGTACAATACTATAATTGAATTCTCCACCCGCACCAAGGATTGGGAAAATACGCGAGTGTATTGTCATTGATGCCAGGCCTAACCACTTCAGGAAGGAGAGAGTATCGTATCAGTGGCGTCTTCAATCGGATTGAATTAGGATGATAAGTCTATATCATACTTATTGTCCAATTGACAATTATACCTACGCATCTTCAGTGTCAATGAAAAAGTACAGCTGTTTTCATTTTCAATCCACATCTGCATACAATTTTAGGCAAGCCTAAATTTGTTATATTAGCTTATGTAATGTATAATGTGGTAACCTAACTCTCAGTCAAACAATAAATGGAAAAAATAAAAAGCAAAGTCTTAAAAGAGCTTCGGACATCTAACCACGCTTTTCGCCTCACAAATAGAGCATATGGAAAAGTTCGTAAATAATAAAAATCGATTAAGATTTGTACATATATTCAGTGTGGCTGCTTTCCTCATTGTTTTGCTTAACTTTGCTATATCTGGTTTTGCCCCATATTTCATGGTTCTAATCCCAGCTTGCCCCTTTTTGCTTCTATCCGTTTTTCCTATTTCCTGGAAGCATGTCGGCTATCCAGAAAGACATGGAATCATTGGGGCTGGAATAGGAGCGTTTATATCGACTCTTCCTGCAACAGCTATTTTTGCATACGATATGGTTACTGGATGGAGAGGTGGTGCTGATATAGGACTTGGGTTGCTTTATATGTTTTTGCCTTTGTATTCAGTTGTATTTATGGTCCTCGGGTACGTCATAGGTGAAGTAATTGCATTGATACGTCACCGTAATTTTCAGAGATTGCCTAATATATTTCGAACGATTTCTTTGTTTCTGGGTATTGGATTATGTTTTTACTTTCTGTTTAGGTCTCATAGCGCCTACAACTTGTTGCGTTATTATGAGAAAAACGACCCGTCAGCGGGTGAATTATATGAGATTGATCTTTGGCTTTTTATCTTTATGGCAGCAGTCTCCTTACTTATTCCTTTAGTGGTTTATTTAATCACGGGACGAAATAGAAGAATAGCATCAAACAATACGAATGAAGCTGACGTGGAGAAGCCTGGTGGTTTAACGTAAAGACATTAACCGCAGGAAATTCTTTTCGAACGCAGCTTATTTGGGTAGACTTTACAATCAAAAAAACGATGAGAGACAATAGAAATATTTTCATAATTCCACTAAGTATAGCTTTACTCTTTTTCTACATGAACCGTGAAGGGAAAACGCGATGAGTCTGAATCTCATTTTGGCCGCTAGCCTGGTAGCGACTTATATCGCTTGGTACGTCTGCAGTCTGATCCCTGGCCGCGCGCCACGTGGTATTCTCCGCGCAACGTTTATCGCTCTCCTTTGCTCACCGGGGATTATCATCGGTCATGGTTTCGCTGTGGTCCCAAGCCTGTTTGCCCTTTACGTGCAGCCCTCGATTTTCACGCTTGGGCCAATACTGGTCGTATTGGTCATCGCTTTGGGAATAATTTTCGGCGTCCCGGCGTTGCGCAACCACAGAAGCGTATGGCCGCCCTCGGCCGAGGACATCTTTCTTAGGGCCTATGCCCCGAAGTTCGTCTTTTTTGGCGTCGTCGGCGCAGTGCTGATGCTGGCATTGATTTACGCCGACCAACGGCGCGCCCTGTGGGTGGTGGCGCTCAAGTACGGATTGTTCTTCGCTGGTGCCGTGGTCAACCTGACACTGTGCTACTGGGCAACCCAAAAGAAGCAGGCAAGACCATTCTTGACCCCCCTTTTCTTTTCTGCCCCCATTCTGTTTGCGACCGCACCCAGCGTGCCCTTCATGTGGTATGGGGGAGGTGCTATCGGTGGACTTATCGGAAGCGGGCGCCAACGCATCGCGGCCTGGGTCTCGCTGGGCGTCTGCGCGCTCCTGTTTGCCAACTCGACGTTTCGGATCTACTTAGCCGCCACTGCAGCGTCTCATGTCACGATTGGGGGCGGCGTGGCTGGTAATGCGGTGATGGCGGCTGTGTTCGCCGGCGTGGGCATCGTGGCGTGGTGGATGCTGAGGCGTCATGCGCGGGCCGAATCAAGCACTACAATGTCATCGTAAGGATTAGAATGCAGTTGAGCAGGCATATATCGAGAAGTTTGTGATGGAGGGGCTTGTATCGCTGGACGCGAACTGTTTTTCATATCACTGCCGCGTACTTTGGATTTATTCACTGTCATATACAATATTTCCAGGCCTCCTCTTCGCGAATATCACGGACAAATACCAGGGCGGCAAGTGATCTTCCATACGGTACAACGCAAACATTAAGTTCGACATCAATTGTCGATCCGTCTGAATGAATAACCTTGGATTTATATATGCGGGGTAAATTCAGGCCTGCGATCCTGTCGGAATATCGTTTGGTATTTTTGATAAATTCTTCTTCGGAAATGAATTTCCTAAGGTGCGCGCCGATAAGCTCTTTCTCGTAAAAACCGATCATCTTGCAAAAGGCGGGATTTGCATATCTGACTTTAAAATCGTGGATAATTGCAATTCCGTCCCTGGCGTGCTCGACAAGAGCGCGATATGTATCTTCAACATCTCTGCGTTCCCGAATTTCCTCATGAAGCTCGCTCACCTGCTTTTCTGCTCTATTTTCAAATTTGTCCCGATACCGCTTCAGCTCTAAGTGGGTCCGAATCCTGGCATTAACCACGGATCTCTCAAAGGGCTTTGTAATGTAATCCGCGACGCCTAGTTCAAATCCCTCTGCTTCCGCGTCTTCCATGGTCGGCTCCGAAAGGAGGATAATCGGGATATTTTTAGTGGTTTTGTCGGTTTTTAGCTTTCTGCAAATCTCGTATATATCTGCATTCGGCATCCTGTGGTTTAACAGGATTAATCCGGGGGTATCCGGAGATGAGGCCAGCCTGATCGCTTCCTCACCGTCGGCGGCGACTTTGATGTCGTAATCAGGAGTCAGCATCGTCTTCAGGACGTTAACGTTTTCCGGATTAGCGTCTGCAATTAGCAGCACTTGTTTTGATTGCGAGCGATCCATAATGTCGGATGGGAGTTGGTTTACCTTTCAGCGGGATGATGGATAAAAGCAAGTTGAACCAAACCGCTAAGTAGGATTTATATCAATATCCAAGAGGATTGTAAATAATAGACGTTTTTTTGCTTTTTTTAGATTTTTAATTACGCATTCTTTAGTCCGCCGAGATTGTGAATTTGTTCAGCGAACCTAAAATAGCACGGTCCATTTTTTTGGGGGATTTGAACGTCCAATTTACACACTGCGAAAAGAGTCGATCAGTTCGGATTTTTAAAATTTTTGAGCTGAAAAATAGTGAGATTTTAAACGATTCTCGAGTTTTTGAACTCACTAATCCGAGATCAATTAGAAAAGAGGACTTGAAGAAATAAAATGGTTGAATATGAACCTCAAACCAGATAAAGAATGTGAAAGACGTGGTGATATCGTTTTTCTATCTGAGATAATTATGAATTCCATGTATTGGCTCCTGGAACTCCCTTAAATTTAGACCTTTTTTTCAAATGAAGATATACCGCAAATATCTATTGCTTCCGATATGCTTTAGTATGTTTTTCGGCTTGAACGGAAGCCTGGCAGACCAGAAAAAATCAGTTCCGCCTGCTGATAAGGCGGTTTTCGGTAATGCCCAGCTAACAGGGCGACTGGGAGATGATCGACTTGTCGAATGCTCGGGGATGGATACTTCTTTGGCAGCCGGTAATCTTATTTGGGCGATAAACGACAATGGAAATGGCCCTTTCATTTACGCTCTGAGAATCGATGGTCGCAGCATGGGGCGTGTGTTGGTTATTGGAGCACAAAACCGTGATTGGGAAGGGCTGGATACCTTTTTCTGGCAAGGTCGTCCCATGATCCTTATCGCCGATTTTGGTGATAATCAAGAGCAGC
>CALZJV010000042.1 GCA_945787595.1 uncultured Desulfobacterales bacterium
GATGGACCCGTAGCGATATATGATGTGATGGATGATCCTAGAATTCAATATCCTAATGAAGCTCACAAAGAAGGCATCTCCTCCATACTCTCGGTGCCAGTCGTTGTCGGGGGCCATTTAATAGGGGCTATACGCGTTTATACTTCAGAGCCCTGGGAGTTCACCCTGGATGATGTCAATTTTGTTCAGGCGCTGGCCCAAATAGCCGGAGGGGCGATCAATATGGCCAGGTATGTTAAAGGATTAAAAAGCAGCATTGAAGTCCTGAAAACGATGAAAGAAGTTCAAAACCGATAATTTACCAGACGAACCCCTAAGAACAGACCTGGTTGAATAGTTTACTGGTTGAATGGTTGATTAGGTAAATTATAGTCATAATTTCAGAATGTTACGATTGTTGAAACACGAAGTGTCCAATTATTTTGCAAATATGGGATAAATCCATATTTACAACCACTTAACCAATCAACTAATCAACCAATCAACGATATCTGAAAGAGGGAGGACCCATAGGTGCTTCTTCGAGTGAACCTGTCGGGATAGAAGTGTTGAGGACCGAAAACCGTATGGAACCATCAGGATAAAAGACATGCTTAAATTCATCCCTGGTATTCTGCTTTTACAAGTCATCACGATGGCCCTGGTGTTGATTGACTTCCCGGATCCGGCAAACTGGGGCTGGCTACGACTGGCGGTTCCAGTATTGATCGCCGGGTTTTTGACCGCTTTTTGGTTTGGTTCGATATCAGCGCATCAGCGCAAAGATGATATCAGCCGCTTGAAAGAATCCCATGTAAAAGAGCGAGAAAGCATCCGTGTCAAGGCCGAGCGTGCCAAGACCAAACTAATAAAACAGGCACAAAGAAAGTCCCTGCAGGAGGTGCGGCGCTCGTCAAGGCGGGCGAATATCAGGATCGGGCTGGCATTTGCAGGTGCGACTGGATTGGGCGTCTTGCTAATCTTGACTCAGTTCATGACTTTGGGATGGCTCATGCTGACCACCGCCGGTGGCGCGTTGGGCGGCTATCTTTTGCGTATCCGGCAGGAGAAGAACAAACTTTCACCGCCACACAAAGACAAAGATACACCACAGGTCATCAACGTGGCGTCCACCAAGACAAAGCGACAACCGAGGATCGAACCGCCGTAAGTGGGGTTTATCCTGCGTGTGGTTACATGGAAATGGATCCCTTACGAAAATCCGTTTTACCGATAAGGGCATTGATCAATACCGGATGCCCGGCATGGGCTGCCTGCCTGGCTTCTCCAAAGATACGCTCAATATCTTCTTCCGAATCCAGGACAAAGCCCTTGCCGCCGTATCCTTCGGCCACCAGATGATAATCGGTGCGTCTCAACACCGTGGCCACATCGTCGCCCAAAATGGTCAGCTGATCCCTGGCTATCTGGGTCCACCCAGCGTCGTTACCCACAACGGCAATCACCGGTACATGGTGGCGTACAAAGGTATCAAATTCCTGCAGGCTGAATCCCGCCGCCCCGTCGCCGTAAATCAACCAGACTTCGGCCTCCGGACGTGTCAATTTTGATCCCAGAGCAAAGCCGGCGCCGACGCCGAGCGTGCCGAAAGCACCTGGGTCCAGCCATGTCAGGGGTCCCCTGGGTTGCAGAATATAGGCCGCCGTTCCCACAAAATCTCCGCCGTCCGCTACAATAATGCTATTTTCATCCAAATAATCATTGAGCTTTTTCAGCAGCGACAGCGGATTGAGAAATTCAGTGTTTTCGCGCGATGTTTTTAAAATAAAATTCTCACGTTCGTCATCATTCTGCTTAAGTTCCCGGATCCACGGTTCCCAGGCGGACGAATCAGCAGCCAGCGCATCCGCCAGGGCACATAAGAAGAGAAACGGGTCGGACAGCGCCGCCAGATCCGGCCGGCAATTCAATTTCAGATCGGTTCTGCTGCGGTTGATTGAAATAATCTTGGCCCCGGACCCGAAGGAACGCCCGTAACCCAGACGAAAATCACACGGCATCCCGGCAAGGATCACCAGGTCCGCATCTTTCAAGGCTTTTTTCCGTTGATGGCGCATCTGCATCGCATGTGATCTGCCCAGAAGGCCGCGCGCCATGCCGGTCAGAAACACCGGAATTCCCAGAGATCCCACAGCTCCGGCGAGCTTGTCGGCCATTTCGGGATGAAGCATGGCCTGACTGCCGATGATCAACAGCGGCTTTTGCGACATGGCAACCATTTCTACCGCTTTGGCCACCATGCTGCTGTCAACATCCGGCGAAGTAAGGCCGGGTTCACCGGGTTTCATGTCCTCGAACTCACAGGCGAACATGCGATCCACATGCCGCTTCAGATAAAAATCCAGCAGCTTGCTTCGCAACCCGCCCCCCTGCCCGGTGTCGGATTCGACATTATACCATTGCCGCACAAGGGATTCGCCGTACAGCATATCGATCGGGCACTCAATAAAGACAGGTCCGGGAGTGCCCGACCGGCAAACATCAAAGGCGCTCTCCAATGCGGGAATAAGGTCGCAGTTGCGGCGAATGTTGACCGCCATCTTGACGATGGATTTTACGAGGGAAAGCTGGTCGATATCCTGCAGCGCCCCCCTGTTTTTTAACACCGTCGGCGCCGCCCCTCCCAGCAGAATCAAGGGAGTTTGAGCTATCTGGGCATTTTTCAGGGCAGTCAGCGAGTTGGTTAGCCCGGGTCCGGCAGTCACCGCCGCCACCCCGGGTACACCGGTGAGCCGGCCGACGGCATCGGCGGCAAATACGGCATTGACCTCATCGCGCACATCGATCACCCGGATGCCTTCTTTTTTTGCGCCGGCAAGTATCGGGGAAATGTGCCCGCCGCAGAGTGTAAATAAAAATTTGACGCCGCGTTCACGCAAAACCTGACCGATGATGTCACCGCTGTTTATATCCATGAGACCTCCATTGATCGGTCTGGGTTAAAAGGTTCCCCGTTCCCGGTTCAGGGTTCAGAGGAATGGATTCTATCTAAAAAAACATATCAGACAGGATTTACAGGATCATCTGGATAGAAGGGCCTTCGGCCTTAGAGTATCTCGCCGCAGGCGAAAAAAATCCCACTAATCCTGTCAATCCTGTCAAAAAAATAAATAAAAGATCGCATCCATTCATTACTCAGTGTCCTTATGGAGAAAAAGTGTACGGCGACTATGTTACCGAAATTATGAATAGGAGCACTTAGCGCAGCGATTCCATCATTCGTCATTCTTCAATCATCAATCGTCATTCACTAGGTTTACCAGTTTTCACCCAGCAGCTCAAAATTATTCCGGGGTTTCACGCAGGCGGGACACTTTTCCGGAGCTTGCGTGCCGGTGTGCAGATAACCGCAGTTGCGACATTTCCAGACGACCTCCATGTTGCGCTTGAAAACTCTTTCGGCCTCGATGTTGGCTGCCAGTCCGAGGTAACGCTTCTCGTGCTGTTTTTCGGAGACACAGATGGCATCCCATGTTTCGGCCGCCCGGCCGAAACCTTCTTCACGGGCAATTTCGGCAAAACCGGGATAGAGTTCCGCATGCTCGAATTTCTCTCCGGCAGCCGCGGCCAGCAGATTGTCATGCGTGCGGCCGATCACGCCGGCAGGAAAGCTTGCGCTGATTTCCAGTTCACCGCCATTGAAAAACTTGAAAAACCGCAAGGCGTGCTCGCATTCCTGGTTGGCCGTTTCTTCGAATATGTCGGCGATTTGAATGAATCCCTCTTCTTTTGCTCTTTTCGAAAAATAGGTATAACGGTTTCTTGCTTGTGATTCCCCGGCAAAGGAGCAAAGCAGGTTATGCGCCGTCCGACTTTCTCTGAATTTTCCCATCTCATAATCCTTTCTGTTTAATAAGAAGTTCAAAATTGTTTAGACAGGGATTCACCGCCCGCTTCGCTCGAGTCGCAGAGATCGCAGAGGAAATTTGCTTTTAACTTTCTGCTGAGAGGCCAGAAAGTTAAAAAAATGCGTCCTTTGGCAATAGTGTCGCGTGCTACTTTTGTTCCATCACGCCTAAGCATTTTCTTGCACTTGAGACGGATTGTTCTTTATGTTTGCCGTCCTCTCAGCGGCAAACATAAAATAACTATTCTCTGCGCCCTTTGCGTCTCTGCCTGCCCAATGAAATCTCTGTTGCACTTATTTCATCGGGGCGGTGAATAAGCTATTATATCTCAATAAAAAATGTCTAAATAATTATTGCCATATCAGTAAGTTAATTTCAATATGTCCGCTGGTGCCTGTCATTCGATCCGGCTGCCCGGCGAATAAATTCTTTAAATTCTCAATCTTGCAATACCTCTATCGTCAGCAAAAATTGTATAATGGAGTCGAAATTGGGTGTCAACACTGAACTGCCCGACAACAGATTCGAATGACAAGAGACGATGGATGGGGCACGAAGAATTAAAAATTAATAATTTAAAATTAATAATTATCATACTATATTTTAATATCTTATGCTAATTATCTAATGCTTTACATTAATTCCAATGGTGTAACCAAAGTTGATTCTGTATCGCCTTTCGAGCATTTAGAGAAATCCTCATCATCTGCGAAATCTGTGGATTCAACTAGTTTTAAAGCCGGATCCGTTTACCGTCACATAAGCTTATTTTCTAATTTGTTACATTAATTCCGGCTAATTAACCTTATAAGATTATATAACTTTGATAATTGGCGTACGAATGGTATCAACAACGAACCCGCTGACACCCGTATGGGCTTATCCAATTTTATCTATCCGATCGCAAAACTGGTTTGTCCGTAGATAGTCGTACGTTGTCCGGGTGTAACCGTCAGGCCCCGCTGCATGTGGCGGTTTGTAAGCACAGGACGAAAGCCGTATTGCTCGAGCAGGTCTGAAGCCGCTGTGTTTATTTGCGGGGCGATAGCCAGCGGAAGCCCCTTGCAGTTGAGTGTCAAGGCGGCCTGAAGGAGGGCTTCCGCATCCCGCTGTGAGCGGGCCGCCCAGGGGCCTAACCGCTGGGTCTGGGCAAACAGGTACCCGGCCATGCCCCCGGAAGCATCGCAGACTGCAAAGGCGCGATCAGGGAAATCGGTTAGCAACCTGTGAAACAGGCCGGCCCGATTCGCCCCGAAAATCGGAGCGTCAAAATCAGACAGAACCTGGATATCCTGAAATTCCAGCGGTCGTACCTGCTGCGGAAAAACTGAAGATGGTGAATAATCCCCAAGCTGGAACATAAGTGCCTGATCGAATACCTCGAAGCCGAATCGAAGGTATAAGGGAAAACCCGCATCAGTGGCGTCAAGCCGCAAATAGGGTATCCCCCCTGCTTCCGTCCACTTCAGCATGTGCTCCAGCAATGCCTGTCCGATCCCCTTGCGCTGCAACTCCTTGCGAACGGTCATCATGCCCAGATAGGTAAAGGGGCCATAATTCGTGGCACCGACCACACCCGCCGGCTGATCCCGGTAGGTGGCCAGAAACCAGCGATTTGGCTCTAAAGTAAAATACCGGCGGATCTCCCGGGCCTTGCTGCCGGGAAATCCAAAGGCCGATGTGATGATGCCGTCGGCAATTTCAATATCGTCAGGCGATAAAATTCGAATTGAGATGTCCATGATTTCGATCCGAAAAATAAAAAGTGATTTGAAAAATTGATCGATGCATGAATGATAGCGTTTTTTTAATTAACCGCCCGCTCACTTTGCTCGCTCGACAGACGCGGACGGACGCAGAACTTTTGCCTCCGCGACCCCAGAGAAACAGGCTACGCAATTCAGGGGGCAGGCCTGCGGAGGCAAAAACAGCAATCGCTGCGCGAACCGATCCGCTCTTCTGCCTAAAAGGCATGAGGCTTTTGCCCGGGCAGGCCTTTTTCGAGCGCAATCGAGAGGGTCGCCCGAGCAAAAAAGGTTTTTTTGTCCGCGGATTGTCTGCGGGTGTCTGCGGTTAAAATATTTGCTGGTTTATCGAACCCTATCCGGTCGGCCAATATGAACTTCTGGCTGCGCGGAAACTGCTCCAGCTTCGGGATTATCGAAAGTATACATTCGTGAGGCTTCGTAATCGCGTCGATCTCTTTGGGCATTAGCCTTCGTCCGTCATTTCAGCTAAAAGGGTTAAAGAAAAAAGGTTAAATTTTAGTCCTGGCGCAACGAACACCGAGGCCGTTACCCCGAGTGAGCGGGCCGTTCCCGTAACGGTCAGCACAGTGTGCGTAGGCCTCGAAGCCGAACACGACCTTATCTCTGCGTGCGGGATCGTCGCTGATGATATAAACCGGCTTGCGCTTGCTCATTGGCACTCTCCTTGGGCGATGATGAGGTACAAATTTTTTTCGAAACTATGACCAATAAAAAGGTAATTTAAAGGTCGCCAAAAGTTCTTGAAAGTCTCGGCCCTGGAGTACTGGAGTGATGGAGTATTAGAGTGTTGAAAAAAAAAGACAACAATCCTTTCTTTATTACCCCAATACTCCGAAATTAATTGAAATTGAAAGCTACCACGATGGATTACCTTCTTTTGGGATATAGATCCGATTTTTTTAATTACCGGGGTAACCTCCATTATAGGACCGCTTTCTATGCGTGCAGGATTCGCTCCCGCTGATTGTTAAGTTATAGGCATGAGTTCAATACGGATATATCCAGCTTGATTATGGCTTAACTAGATATGGCAAAATGGCTATGCCATGTCAAGGAATTCCAGAAGGGGGGTCTGTAGGTGTTGGTTGTGTGGGAGCGGCTTCCAGCCGCGATTTAGCTTTTAATGCAAATTCTTTTCGCGGCTGGAAGCCGCTCCCACGAGAAGTCGATACTTAGTTCTAATTTATCACATTATCATAGCAAAATATTTTAAATAGCTTTAATTTGCGATTGGTTATTTGTTTTTCCGGCTCGTCCGGATTAGGCCTTGGACTTTAAATCGCCAAAGAAAAAATCGATATATTGATAGAGGGCATTCACAGCAACCGGTGGTTGATTCCAGAATTGCGCTACCATCCACAGTGCCGATCCAAGGCCTGTTAAATTATGCGCATTGTAATTTCCCTGGTACTGACCGCACACAGCCTTGATGAGGAAACGCGACAATTGCCTCCTGCCCTGGGGGGATGCCATCAGTCCCGCCAGCGATTGGACAACGGGTTCCGGCTCCAGTCTTGAAAAGAGTCTGTAAAACCGGTCATAGTCATCGGCCGGGTCGATCCCCCGGCTGTTCAGATCTATCGGCCGTACTTCCTTTTTTCCCATAAATTCAATCCACCTTCTGATCAAGTGGGAATACTCTTCCCGGCTGAAAAATCGACGTACATGTTCCAAGGCGTAAACTGTGATCGTGTGGTGCAGGTTCACGATGCCGCGACCGCTGGACGCCTGCAGCAGGTGGCGATGAAAGGTTTCATTTGAATAAGTGGCAATGGATTTCCGCAACACCGGCGTTCGGTAAAATCGGCCCCTGCAAAAGTAATAAGCCAGCGGTGCCAACACCGGCCACGGATCCCGACCTGGACGCGCGAACATCTCCAACAGAATAAACGCTGTGCAGGATATCGAGTGCCCCAACGTTCGGTCCAGGTACCCGCTGCCAAGCAGTAAAAGCCGACGGGCCAGTTGCTCGCCCCCGTGTCGGGCATGAAATGCGGCCAGCAAAACCGCGGTCTTCTCCCTGTCCTGATCCCCGATAGCGGCTTCACAGTCTTTGAAGGAGACCGCTGAACTGAACCTTTTATCTTGGGGAAGTTCTTCCAGCTTTGGCCTTCGGGTGCACTCGCTGATCTCCAGACGGATCAGCGCGGCGATCTCAGCCGGTGTTAAATATGGGATAAAATATCGGTAAATAGCATACATTTTGGGCAGGTGAGGATTGATATAAGGCGGGTTGAGCACCCGCTGCACCACCGCGAACAGCGACATGTGTATTTGCCAGGCATCGACACCTTCGGCCAACCTGCGGTTTAACTGCCTATCTGCCTCATCCAAATTACCGGCAGCCACTGCCTGTGCCGTTTTACTCATTGCCGGTATACTCCCCGGCGCCTTGGCAGCGCCGGCTTTTTTAAACATGCCTGGTGCGGCCATCCCAAGGGCAGCATAAGCCGCGTATCCGGTCGATGCCTTAATGAACTCGCGACGATTCATAGCCTGTCTCTTCCTCATTTGCTGGCATGAAAATTACCACAATGTGGAGTGCGATACAACCCTATTATATCCCGCAGCTTTACAATTGCAGGAATGGTATGGTGGGAATTGTGGAAATCTGCAAGCACTCCGTGCTGTATTTACATGAAACTTGCAATTAGAGGGGCGTCAAAAGATGCAATGAATGCGATTTTGTCCGAAGGACTGTTGTTTTTCACTTTATGGCCTCTCAGCAGAGAGGGAAAAGGCAAATCAACTCTGCGTCCTCGGCGACTCGAGCGACCTGTCCGGTCGTCTTGTCCCGTCGTAGCTCGCAGAGCGAAGTCGGAAGCTCGCAGAGCGAAGCCTGAAGCGGGCGGTGAAATTATATAAACCACAAGCAGCCTTTTGTGTGAATGCACTGTGAATGCTTGTCGGACCAAATTAACTAATTGAAAATTAATGAAATAGATGCTAAACGAGGGGTTGTATAGGGTCTTGGAACCAACTTTTTGATAGCAAAAAAGTGGTTTTAAGGAAAATCCGATTGGGACCGGTATTTATTCAATTTTTACTATCCTCATGAAACGTCGCAAAAAAATCATTTCCCTGATCTCCGTTATTTTTATATCGTTGCTGGTGAGCGCCTTTTTCTTTGTTTTCAATCCCCTGGGCCTGGGTCCGGAGCCGGACATCGTCTTGTCCCGCGAATTTTTTAGCGAGCCTGCCAAAGACCTGAGCGAACTGGAACTGCTGGTGGACGGTGAGTCCGCCTTTGGGAAAGTGCTTTCCGCCATCGATGCCGCCCGAAATTCAATCTATATTCAGACCTATATCTGGAAAGATGATCAGATCGGCCGACACATGGTCAAAAAACTCAAAGCTGCGGCTGATCGAGGGGTGGTGGTGACAATCCGCAAGGATGCACTGGGGACGGTGTTCGAGCTCGGTGATATGCTCAATGGCAAACCAAGCCCGGTATTTACCAGCGCGGGGTTAAAAGGATATAAAAACATCGACGTCGACACCGACGTATTTGCGGACACGGACCACAGCAAATACTTCATTGTGGACCGGCAGGTGGCAATATTCGGCGGCATGAACATTGCCGATGAATACCATAATAAGTGGCACGACTATATGGCTGCGATACGGAGCAGACGCTGGACAGGGGCATTTGAGCAAAAAGCGATCCGGAGTGTTGCCTGGCCGGAACCTTCCCCTTTTATCGTGACGGTCAACGACCGCAATGCCACCGAGATCCGCACCGCTCTAATACAGATCATCGATCATGCTGCGGAGCATATAATCATAGAGCACGCTTATTTTTCCGATGACAGGGTCATCGCAGCAGTCAGGCGGGCGGCAATACGTGGGGTCCGGGTTGACGTGATCTTACCGCAGCAACCCGATACGCACGTTTATGCAAACCAGGTCACAATCAATAGGCTGTTGGAGGCAAGCTCACAAAACCCGCCGCGGATTTTTCTTTTTCCGCGAATGAGTCATGCCAAAGTGTTCCTGACAGACGGCGTGATCGCCTCGGTCGGATCAGCCAATCTGACACCGCGAAGCATGTTTACGAGCAAAGAGTTGACAGTTTTTGTCCACGGGACCAAAGATGATCCGTTTATTTCAGCACTTCGCAGTCAGTTGGCAGCGGATATCAGCAAGTGTGAGCGGGTACTAGCACCTTTCAAGCTGAGCTTCAGTGAAAGGATTATGGCCGTTGCGGGAAAGTATATATGGTAATATTTGTCATTTGTTTTTTCCGGTCTATTTTGCCGGCCATCTGACTTTCAATCTGCAACCAGATGAGGTAATTCGTCTGCAATATAGGGTTTGAGTATTGAGAGTGTTTCTCTAAACGATACAACGGCTTTCTCGATATCCGCATGCGTCATGGGCGTGGACAGGGCGAACATACCCCGCCCGGCGGAGTAAATACCGCGATTCATCATCTCCAGGTGGACCAAACGGGGCAGTTCGCCGGCATTCCTCAGCCCCACCATGGAATCTGCGGCATTGGCAGGCTTCCGGTCCCGCCAGTGCAGTTGCAGCAGGGATCCCAATCCGGATACGCAACCTCTTAGGCCGGCCTCTTTCAAAGCGGCCGTGAAGCCGTCTCTGAGTCTGTCTCCCAATTGATTGAGTCTGGTGACAGCCGCCTGATCGTATATCCTCATAGCGGCCATGCCTGCTGCCAGGGTGATATTGTTGCCGTTGAAGGTACCTGAATGAAAGACGGCCTCTTTATGGGCCGGGTCAAACAGGGACATGATCTCCCGGCGGCCGCCGAAAGCGCCGGTGGGCAGCCCGCCGCCGATGATTTTGGCCAGGGTCGTTAAGTCCGGTTGCACGCCTTCTATCTCCTGCAACCCGCCCTCGTTGAGACGAAACGTCATGACTTCATCGAAAATGAGCACCAGGTTGTATTTGTCGGCCAAGGTCTGCAGTCCTTTGAGGTAACCGGGTTGAGGACATATGACGCCGGCAGCACCCATCAGCGGCTCAATCAGAATAGCGGCGACTTTGTCGACATTTGCTTTGAGTATGTCCTCAACTGCATCGAGGTCGTTGAACGTTACGATCAAAACGTCCTTGAGAACGCTTTGTGGCACGCCGGGCCCGATGCGCTTGGCGGGCAAGCCTTCGGGATTGGAATCGGCGAAAATGTTGACTTCAACGGCATCGTGGCAGCCGTGATAGCCGCCGTCCATTTTGATGAAGATATCCTTGCCCGTAAAGGCACGGGCCGCCCGGATGGCGAACAGCGTCGCCTCGGTGCCTGAGTTGCAATAACGGACCTGGTCCATTGCAGGTATGCGGCTGCACAAATGCTCGGCGTGCTGGAATTGAATTTCGCCGGCCGCACCGAACACCGTACCTTTTTCAAGCTGGGCCGTGACGGCTGCGATGATTTCCGGATGGGCATGGCCGTGAATCAGTGAGGTATAATTGTTCAGCAGGTCAAGGTACGCGTTGCCATCCACATCATAGAGATAACAGCCCCTGCCGGACTCCATGTAGGCAGGATACGGTGCAAAGTATGTCGCCGCACGGGTATCGCCGCCGGGCAAGCGCCTTTTGGCCCTGGCGTCGTGTTGTTTGGACCGAACAGTTCGTTGGGCGAAGCGTTTCATAATTTCTGCAGCTATCGGATGTAGGACTTTATCGGCCATTTCGTCAAATCTCCTTGCACCATGGGCAACCTGCCTCCGGTGCGGATTTAATTTTTTAAAAACAGGAACGCCATAACAGGGTATCGTGAATGTCGAGTTTCGAACGTGGAATGCGGAATAGTGATGATATCATACTGGTGATGAGGAGATGTATATTATGGCGGGTTTTATGTGTCAAGCGAGAAAGTCGGCAGCCCCTGGTCGCCTCTAACCGATTCAGATATAAGCGTAGCCGCTGGCCGCGAGCGTCCAGTCTGATCGGAAAAGAAACTTATCTGCTTTTCCATCGGCAGGTGGTTCCCCCGTCATGGCCGATTCATCGGCACAATAAACCTTGACACACTCTCCAGAAATTAATAAATGATAATCGTTATCAATTAATAGGCCTTTTCAACAATATTTGATAGGCGCCAATCCGAATGAATGATCACCGGGAAAGATTTGAAACTATCATTAAAAAGCTCAAGGAAAACGGTAACAGGCTCACACCTCAGCGCCTGGCGGTTGCCAGGGTTCTGGCCCTGAGTGAGGGCCACCCGAGTGCTGAAAAAATCTACGAGCAACTTCGGGATGATTTTCCGAGTATGAGTTTGGCAACCGTGTATCGCAGTGTCATGTTGATCAAGTCGCTGGGCGAAGTTCTGGAGCTCGGATTTCCGGATGGAAGCAACCGTTACGACGGAAATAAACCCTGGCCCCATCCTCACGTCGTCTGTCTGAAATGCAAACAGATCATAGATCCAAAATTGACCAGTCTCAAGGACATGACGCAGAAGATCGCCGCTCAAACCGGTTTTGAGATTTTAACCCACCGGCTGGATTTTTTCGGCATTTGCCGTGAGTGCCGCAATAATACATAAATCCAGACCTCGTTGAATAGTTTACTAGTTGAATGGTTGATTAGGTAAATTATAGTCATAATTTGAGAATGTTACGATTGTTGAAACACGAAGTGTCCAATTATTTTGCAAATAGGGGATAAATCCATATTTACAACTACTTAACCAATCAACTAATCAACCAATCAACGATATCTGTAAATCGGAAATGAAGCCGGCCAAACAATAAAAAAACCCTGCCCCTCTAGTTTAGAGACAGGGTTTTGAGTTGCTTGAGGATTTCTGCTTTGAATACGGCTTCAGCCTATCTGAAAGTCCCCAGATTACATGGCCGACTCGGGATGGAAGACCAAAACGTCCTGGAGGTCCTCTCCCAGATAAACCCTTTCGTTCGGACCCAGTATTCCTAGAGAAAGACAGATGAGCGTCCACATATGCACGACCGGATAATTGCCGCCGTAATGCTCACTGAGTTCATGAATTTGGGCATGGCAGTTATGGCAGCCGGCAATACAGTAATCCGCGCCGGTCGCCTTTATTTGCTCATCTTTTAGCCGGCCGAATTGCAGACGCTGTTCTTTCATACCGGACTGGAGAAAACCGCCGCCGCCGCCGCAACAATAGTTGTTGGACCGGTTGGGCACCATATCAATAAAATTTTCTTCTCCGACGACCGATTTGACCACGTATCGCAGATCTTCGGCAATGGGGTCGCCAAACGTCTTGCGCACAATCTGGCAAGGGTCCTGCACGGTAAACTTAATTTTCAGATCCTTGTTCCAGTCGGAATTGACCTTGAGCCTTCCTTCCCGGATCCATTTGGCATAGTATTCATAAATATTCTTGACGACAAAGTTGTGCTCGATGTTGAACTTTTTCAGTCCTGCCAGGACTGAGAATGTGACGTGCCCTCATTCGGTGTTGAGATAAGTCTTACAGCCCAGATCATCAGCTTGTTTGGCCGTCGTACGGGTGATATGCTCCCAGCCTTCGTTGTCGGAAAGAAACAGGCAGTAGTTCTCTCCGCCCCAACCCTTGGAGCCATAGGTCCAGTCGACCCCGGCAACATGTAAAATTTTCCAGAGCGGAACCATTTCATCGGGTTCGGTAACCGGTTCTCTCGAATTCTGATTTAAAAAGAATTCAGCGCCCTGCTTGTCGATGGGGGCCTGCATGTCTTTAAATTCGGGTTGGGCTTCCTGATATTCTTCGAGCACATCTTCAACTACGAATTGAAAATCCTCCGGGCTGGCTCCCATGGCGCTGCAGCTGTCATTTTTCAATGCCATGTCGCAGGATCCCAAAATTCCCTTGGGACGCTCTTCTCTGGGTCTCTTGCCCCTGATATTGTAAACAAGCTGCGGGATATCGATTTTCATGGGACAGACATAAATGCAGCGCTGACACATGGTGCACATCCAGGGCCAGTCCGACTTTAAAATTTCATCATCCAGCCCCAGCGCCGCCATGCGTAAAAATTTTCTGGGGTCCATGTCTTCCAGGCCTGTCGCCGGACAACCCGAAGAACAGGCGCCGCATGTGAGGCAAAGGTTCAGATTCCCGCCGTCGGGTATCAGTTTTTTGACCTCGTCAATCAACATGCTTTTCTTCTTGCTTTTGAGATAAATGGTATCTTTGGCCATCATTGTACTCCTATTAGTTCACGTTGGGTCTGGGGTAAAGGCCGGCGGCTTCGACGATCTCCGGCACCTTTTCTTCCCATTCAATAGCCATGACATGAAATCCGGCCACGCCTTCGACCTCTTTCAGCCGTTGGATCGATTCAATACACATCTTAATGCCTTCGGCAGCCGCTTTGCCCTTCTCAACACCCTTCAGACGATCGATGATCTCATCGGGTACATCCATTCCCGGCACTCTTTTTTGCATGTATCTGGCCATGCCGACACTCTTCATGGGCGTCAGTCCGGCCAAAATATAGCATTTCTCGTGCAGGCCCCGATCTCTGACCCCCTTCATCCATTCTTCAAATTTATCGAGGTTATAGATGCACTGGGTCTGAATGAACTCCACGCCGGCCGCAACCTTTTTGGCCAGGCGCGGCACGCGAATTTCAAAGGGGTCTGCAAACGGGTTGGCAGCTGCCCCCACAAACATCTGCAAGGGCCGGTCCAGGTCATCACCGCCTAAGAATTTACCTTCATCGCGCATGAGTCGAACCGTTTGGATCAACTGCATCGAATCGATGTCATGAACGTTTTGGCCCTTGGGGTTATCACCAAAACTCTGATGATCACCGGAGAGACACAGAATGTTGTTGATATCAAATGATGCCGCTCCCAGAATGTCGCTTTGCAAAGCGATACGGTTGCGATCCCGGGTCACCATCTGCAGCACCGGCTCCAATCCCATGAGCTTCAGGCGGATACAGGCGGCCAGGCTGCTCATGCGGGTCATGGAAGTTTGATTGTCGGTGATATTGATGGCATCCACATGATCCTTGATCATCTCCGCCTTCTTAATGATGGGTTCGGGATTGCTGCCGCGAGGCGGTCCACACTCGGAGGTAACGGCAAGATGCCCTTCGCTTAAAATCTTTTCAAGTTTGCTCGGTGTTTTTACGCTCATTGCTGCACATCCTCCCTGACGACTTTTCTGGGGCCCCCTGCCCTGTCGGTTGACCAGTCTTTTATCGGACATAGAGTTTCGTATTGGTCGAGCTTATCCAGTGCCTTCATGCGGTCAACGATCAACTGCCAGGCGCATTCCGTCTCCGGATTGATTTCGCATTTGCCTGCCGTCGAGCCGCCGCAGGGACCATTGAACAAGCGCTTGGCACATCGTGCTACCGGACATATACTGCCGGTAGTCGCCAGGATGCACTGTCCACAGCCCTGGCAGCGTTCCGTCCACAGACCTCTTTCTTCAGTGGCACCCATAAAACAGGTGTTGACACCCGGATAAATCATGGTAGACGTGTATTTTTCAGCCATAAACTGGACCCCGACACCACATGCCAGGGAAAGCACGGCATCATACTGGTCGATGACGTCACGGATCTCTTCCAAATATTCGTGATCACATTGCCTTTCCAGGGTGAGCTCATCGATATTGACGTCTTTTCCATCTTTCTGAGCATTCATCCTCAGGGCAGATGCCAGCACCTGAACCTCTTTTTGTCCTCCCGCTTCACAGACTGTAACGCATTCGTTGCAGCCGAGAATCAGGATGCTTGTGTGATTTTTGAGGTACTCGATGATTTCCTCAATCGGTTTCTTATCTGCAACTATCATAAAAGAACCTCTCTTATTAGAATTGGTTTTCCAGTTGTGCCCGTTGGCCCGTTATCCCGTTGGCCCGTGGGCGCGTTGGCCGAATCGATCAATTTACTTTATCAACCGGCTAACAGGCAAACTGGCTAAACCGGCTAACGGGCTAACGGGCCAACCTAGTTTTCATGCAGCTTTGTTTTTGGCCAATTTTAATGGATTGGGCCCTAACTCCTTAATTTCTTCTGTGAATTCCATGGCATATTTGGCAAAAAGAGGCCCCTCACTGGATGAGAGGTTGTACATTTTTGCCCGTTCGCCGCCGATACCGATGGTATCCAGAATTTGCCGGGCCTGCGCAACCCTTCTCTTGGCCATCAGGTTGCCGGTGTTATAATGGCATTCGCCCTCCAAACACCCGATAACGCAGGCACCGTCGGCACCCTTTTCAAGCGCGCGCAAAATATGAATGACATCGACCTTGCCGGTGCACGGAACACGGACGATTTTGATGTTTGTCGGATAATTCAATCGCATCGAACCTGCCAGGTCCGCGGCGGTATAGCCTCAGAAATTGCAGCAAAACGCGATAATAATCGGCTCAAAATCTTTGCTCATGTTTACCTCTCACAACAGAATTGTCTAAAATGTTAAGCCCGGACGAGCCGGTTGCAACGAAGCGCAAATCCCACTGTATCGGGAAATTGAAGATTGAAGATTGCAAATTGAATATTTATGGATGTCGCTTTGCTCCGTCCTTTTTTAAAATGGAAAGAATTCCTTCTTCCGTCCTCTATGCTCTACGCGCTTTGCCCTATGCCTCATCAATCCCCAATTCATTTCATTCCGAATTCCGCATTCCCAATTCATTCCGCATTCCGCCTCCCTAATTCCGCATTCCCCATTCCCACTTCCGAATTCGTTTCATTCCCACTTCCCTCCGGGGCCGCTTCCAGCCCGTAGGCTTATAGGCCTTAGGCTTACAGGCCGGAGGGTAGGCCCCTATGGCCCCTACGGTTTCCGGCTCGTAGAACCTACAGCTCGGAGAGGCCGGAGGCCGTATTCCGCCTTCCTAATTCCGCATTCCGCATTCCACCTTCCGCATTCTAAAGGACTCCTTCCAGCAGCGCCTCGACTTTACACAGAATTTGATCGTCCTCATACCAGTTGAGTTGAATCGCTTTGGCCGGACATTCCGCACAACAGATGCCACATCCGTGACACAAGGCCTCATCGATTTCGCTGACCCCGTCCGCATTGATCTTGGGAACATTGTAGGGGCATGACCGCACGCAGACAAGGCAGGAAGCACATTTTTCGGCCTCCACCTGGGCGGTGACCGCGGACAGCGTCAACTGGGGTTGAGCCAGGAAGGTAATGGCCCGGGCGGATGCGGCGTAGGCCTGAGCAATGGTTTCAGACACCAGTTTGGGGCTGTGAGCCGTACCGCAAACAAAGATTCCCTCAGTGGCCATATCCACCGGCCTCAGCTTGACATGGGCTTCCATGAAATAGCCTTCCGAGGTACGGGCCAGTTTTAGGATGGAAGATAGTTCCTCCGTGTCTTCGGCTTGCATACCGGCGCTCAGCACCAGAAGATCGGCGGCCACGCTCAGGGGGCGGCCCAGGATGTGATCGGTGAAAGTGACTTCTACGCCCGCCTCGCTGGATTCGACTGCCGGCGGATCCTCGGCATCAAAGCGGAAGAACAAAACGCCTTTCTTTCTGGCTTCGGTGTAATATTCTTCCAGCAGACCGTATGTGCGGATATCCCGGTAAAGCACATAAACATTCATGTCAGGGTTGAGCTCTTTTAGATGCAGGGCGTTTTTAACCGCGGTCTGACAACAGATTCTGGAGCAGTTGGGGTTTTCCTCGTTGCGGGAGCCGACGCACTGGATCATGACCACATCCTGCGGATCACCGATTTCCTCTTTTTGCATCCGATCAGCCAGCTCAAGCTGGGTCATCACTCTGTCATCCTGTCCGTAGAGGAATTCTTTAGGCTCATACTCGTGCGCGCCGGTCGCCAGAATAACCACCCCATGTTCGATTTTTCTCTGAATCATCTCGGGTCCCACCAGAATCTCGGTGGTAAAATTTCCCTTGAATCCGGAAAAACCGACAATCAGCCCATTGGTCAAAACCTGGATCTTGGGATGATCGGTGATCTTTGGAATCAAATTATTGAGGTAGTCGTTGATTTTGGCGCCCTCGATAGTTGCCGTCAATCGATTGGCCAGTCCGCCCAGCTCGGCTTCTTTTTCCACCAGAACCACTTCGTAGCCCTGCTCGGCCAAACCAAAAGCCGCATTCATGCCGGCTACTCCGCCGCCGATTACCAGCCCCCTTTGGACTACCGGAATTTTCTTTTCTTCAAGGGGATGAAGTGTGTCGGCCCGAGCAACCGACATACGCACCAGATCTTTGGCTTTTTCGCTGGCTTGCTCTGCAGCGTCCGCGTGGACCCAGGAATCCTGATTGCGGATGTTGGCCATTTCAAAAAGGTATTTGTTCAGGCCGCAGGATTCCATGGTATCCTGAAAAATCGGTTCATGGGTTTTGGGACTGCAGGCGGCAACCACCACCCGATTTAAGCGCTGCTCTTTGATGATCTCTTTCATCTGATCCTGGGAATCCTGGGAGCAGGTAAAAAGATTCTGGGTGGCATAGACCACATTCGGCAGGCTCCAATGCGCGGCTCCTCACCGGTTACATCGATCTCATCCGGCACCTCGACACTGCGTGTCAGAGTGCCGCGGGCAGCAGCCAAACGAGAGCCGGAGGCGCAGGCGGCTGCGCTGGCTTCGATAACCGAGCCGGGGATGTCTTTGGGCTCCTGAAACACGCCGCAGGCGTAGACGCCGGGGCGGGAGGTTTCAATGGGTTTAAACGGATGGGTCACGGCGAAATTGGACTTATCCAGCTCGACACCGATTCGTTCGGCCAGCTCCACAGTGGACTGCGGGACCTGCAGACCCACCGAGAGAACCACCATATCAAATTCCTCAACCTGCAGTTTACCGGCATCATCCATATAGCGAATACTCAGATTGCCGGTGTCCCCCACTTCGTCTATGGAATGGATCCGTGATTTGACAAACCGGATTCCGGCATCTTTGGCGCGGTTGTAATATTTCTCATAATCTTTGCCGAAGGTCCGGATATCCATATTAAAAACAACGCAATCCAGATCACCCTCGGCATGCTCCTTGGCAATCATGGAGTCTTTGCAGGCATACATGCAGCATACCGACGAACAGTAACCGTTGCCGCACTGGTTGGTGTCCCTGGACCCGACACACTGCAGCCAGGCAATTTTCTTCGGCTCCTTATCGTCCGACGGTCGCGTCAGATGACCCATGGTGGGACCCGAAGCACTCAGGACCCGTTCAAATTCCAGGCTGGTAAGCACATTCGGGCTGGATTTGTAATGGTAAATGTTTTCAAGCGCAGAAGGATCATAAGGCTCACTTCCCGGACAGAGAACGACCGAGCCGACATCGAGCTCGACGATTTCTTCCTGCTGGCTGTGGTCGATGGCATTGGCCAGGCAGGCATCCACGCACTGATAACACTCACAGCAATATCCGCAGTTTAAACAGCGGCCTGCTTCCGCCTGAGCGTCAGCTTCTTCATAACCCAGTTCGACTTCGTCGAAGTTCCCCCTGCGTTTGTCGACGGGCAGCTCCGGCATTCTGGCCCTGGACTTCTTGGGCTGATTTTCGGGAATCGGCATGTAGCACGGATCTTCATAGACGATCGGCTCCCGCCCGGCGGCCATGTCCCGGCCTTCGATGTAGCGCAGGATGGACTCGGCGGCTTCCTTACCGGCGCCAATAGCCCCGATGGCTACCCATGGACCGGTTTGCAGATCGCCGCCGGCAAACACGCCCTCACGCTCGGTGGCAAACGTCACTGCATCGACCTCGGTGGTCCCCCAGCGGGAAAATGTCAGGCCGGTCACATCCTCCAGAGCGGACAAATCCGGTCGCTGACCGATGGCAGGTATCAGCTGATCGATTTCAAGATCATACTCACTGCCCGGAATCGGTATCGGCCGTTTGCGTCCTGAAGAATCCGGTTCGCTCAACTCCATGCGGATACAGCGTAAACCGACAACCTTGCCGTCGCGGGTCAGCACCTCCTGGGGAGCGGAAAGATACGTGATCAGGGTGCCTTCATCCTCGGCAGCCTGGATTTCCTCTTCCCAGGCCGGCATCTCGGTGCGGGTGCGCCGATAAATGATGTTGACCTCGGCGGCTCCTAAACGTGTCGCCGCGCGGGCCACATCGATGGCCACATTGCCGCCGCCGATGATGCCCAATTTTTTACCGACATCGGCCTTGCCCGTCAGGTTGACTTCTCTTAAAAACTCAACTCCCTGACGCACGCCGTTGGCTTTTTCACCCGGGATACCCAGTTCGATACCCTTGTGAGCTCCAAGTGCCAGATAAACCGATTTGTACCCGTCATTTAGCAGGTCATCGACGGAAAGGTCCGAACCGAGCCGGGAGTTGGTTTTAAGATCGACGCCCAGATTGGTAATCACCTCGATCTCTTGATCCAGCACTTCCCTGGGCAACCGATGGGCGGGAATACCGACTCTCAGCATTCCACCTGCTTCCGGCAAAGCCTCATAGATGGTGGATAGAATTCCTCTTTTTGCAAGGTGGTATGCACAGGAAAGTCCGGCGGGACCGGAGCCGATGATGGCGACTTTCTCCTCCCGGGGTGCCGGACATTCAATATCAATTTCGCGGCAGTCAAACTTGTCGGCCGCCAATCGTTTTAGATCCCGTATGGCCACCGGTTCATCGACATCACAGCGCCGGCAGGCGTCTTCACATCCATGGGGGCATATCCGCCCCAGCACGCCGGGCAGCGGGAGGTCCTGCATGATGATCTGCAGCGCTTCTTTGTATTTGCCCTGCTTTACCATGTTGACATAACCCTGAACGTTCAAACCGCCGGGACATGCCAGGCGGCAGGGGGCTTTGTCTCCCTTATCGATGGCAAAAGCGCCGGGGATCGCCTGGGCATATTGTTTATAGGTCGCTTTTTTGGTGGCGAGACCTTCCTGATAGTCATCCGCAAGATCGACGGGGCAAACCTTGGTACATTCACCACAGCTGGTGCATTTATCAAGGTCAATATAGCGGGGATCTTTACGAATGCGGGCCTTGAAGCGCCCCGGTTCACCTTCTAGCTCCAACAATTCGCTTTCCATTAAAAGCTCAATATTCAAGTGCCGGCCGACCTCGACCAGTTTGGGGGAGATAATTCACATGGCACAGTCATTGGTGGGAAAAGTCTTGTCCAGCTGGGACATCATCCCGCCGATGGCGGAGGACTTTTCCGCTAGATGAACCAAATACCCGGAGTTGGCCAGATCCAATGATGCCTGCATCCCGGCGATACCGCCTCCCAGAACCAGTACAGATCCATGGACTTTTTCAGTCCCAATGATGCCTGCATCCCGGCGATACCGCCTCCCAGAACCAGTACAGATCCATGGACTTTTTCAGTCATGTTGGTTTGCTCCTTACTATCCGAATTTTTTATAAAAATAAATATTTGCCGTGGGTCAGATTTGTTTCTGGAGTGAGTTTCAAATCCCACGGTTTGATAATTCTCAGCAATTAAATGTTTGAAACCTGCTCCTTATAAGCGCGAAAGAGCGAATTTATTTTTTTTAAAGGATTTTGTCAATGGAAAAAATGATTCAGGAAACACTTTGATACCCTTGATAATGTCCAAATTTCGTGGTAGGCAGAGGTCTACCCTGAGGTGGTGAAATTGACGCATATCGTGGCTCTTAATTTTCACCCCGTTTTTATTCCGTTAAATCAGCTTTCTGGGGCAATTTAGATTTCGGATTTCGGATTTGTTGTATCGCTTTGCTCTATCATTTTTTATTAAATTGATCCGCCGGCTTCCGGCTCCCAGAGCCTACAGCTCGGAGAGAGGCGGATTTTAAATCCAAATTCTAAAATCCAAAATTTATGAGAAATAAAGATCCGGGTCCAGAGGGCCCGGCTTTGGTCCACCCCGGCTTCCGGCTCGTAGAGCCTAAGAGCCTACAGCTCGGAGAGAGGGGTGATATGGGT
>CALZJV010000043.1:0-18021 GCA_945787595.1 uncultured Desulfobacterales bacterium
GTCGGCAATTTATTTGTAATTTGATGCTTGTAATTTGTTATTTCCGGTTTATCCGGATTAGGATACAGGGATCAGAAAGGGTGGGTTGCGTTTGCGTTTTTTTTACCCGGCTCCGGCGCCCATAGCCGCCATGGTCGGCACCGGCGCCAACGACCGGATGGATTCAATCAACTGTTTTAAGCGAAACGGTTTTGGAAACACCATATCAAAACTGTCAGATTCCAGCAACCACGGGGTACCGGACATGGCGATTACCGGAATGGACTGCTTTTCAGATTTTCGAATATGCGCCACAACACCATTACCGTCGATGCCCGGCATGCGAATATCGGTAATGACAATATCATAGCAGCCGTCATCAAATTTCCGGATTCCCTCTTGACCGTCATCGGCCGTTTCAACATTGTGTCCATATTTTGTTAAGGCCTGATGCATCAGCTGCAAAATTCCTTTTTCATCGTCGATTACCAAGATTGTTGACATGCCATTTCTCCACAATAATTAAGCATCACGGTTTCAATTGGCTCAATAAACTATCTCGTAGGGCTTGTGCTTTAACCCCAACGGAATAGTGGAATGGTGGAATGGTGGGAATCAAAAGCGGATGATGGTCCGATTTTATGTTCTGATTCGTGCCATCTATGTAAAAATAGATCCCATTCCGCTAAACCCAGTATTCCATCATTCCAGTATTCCACGGCCTTGATTTACGGCATAGCCAAATTTCTCTGACCTGGCCCAGAGGACCAGGTTTTCAATGTTAGAATAAAATGATGGGGGTTGTTTATAGAAAACCGTGGCAGGCTGTCAACTCGGATTATAGTAGGTTTTTGAATTTGGCAAACAAATTTATCAACAATATCCATCCAACTGAAATTAATGAAGATATTACGAGTATCCTCCTTAGGCCTTTGAAATAAAGGATTTACGAAAATAATATTTTTTTTAAATATTTTAGGCAGATCCAATTTTTTCAACAAATTATGAACAATTTGCTATCTGTGAGAATCTTGGGAAATCACCTCTTTTTGAGGAATTTATACTTTATATTTACCGAAGTCATCCGGAGACAAATTCTCGAGATAATCCGCCCATTTTTTGCCTTCTTCGCTGGTATCCAATATCTCGGCTTCACCATCGCTGATTTTTGATTGTTGCATGACGGCGTCTTCCACATAGATGGGGGCGTTAAAGCGCAGGGCCAGGGCAATGGCATCGCTAGGTCGGGCATCGATATCGAAATTCTTGTCTTTCGATACAAAATAGATGCGGGCGTAAAAGGTGCTGTCTTTTAAATCACAAACCTCAACCTTCGTAATCGAAATGTGCAATGTGTCTGAAAAATTTTTAAAAAGATCATGGGTCATGGGACGTTCGTATTTTATATCCTGAAGGGCTGATGCAATCGAAGTGGCTTCGAGCAGTCCGATCCAGATCGGAATGGCCTGACCATGCTCCTCCGACTTTAAAATAATTATAGGCGTATTCGATGCCGGATCCATTGTCAGACCCGCTATGCTTACTTTATGCAGCATAACTTTTTTCTCCTTTCAACCCTCCGGTTGCAGATTTAACCTCAAGGGGCTTGCCCCAAAGTGAGTGGGCGTATGCCTTCTCAATCTTGATACGAACTATGTTTCCCGGAAAAACATCAGCGCAGCTCTGCGGATGGTTGTTATGATAAAAGTTGACGATTTTGTTCGTGGAGGTGCGTCCTGTCCACTGGACAGTTGGTTGGTTGTGGTTAAAACTGCCGGAAGATTGTTTTTTACTGAACCCTTCGACGAGAATCGGCTGAACGGAGCCGACCAGCGCCTGATTTTTGATTCTGGTAAAATTTTCCTGCAATTTCAGCAATGTCTGCAGCCTCTTTCTTTTTTCTTCTTCTATAATCTTATTCTTAAATTGCACAGCAGGTGCGTTGGGACGATCCGAGTAGACAAAGGCGAAAAGTCCGTCAAATTGTACCAATTTTATCAAATCCATGGTTTCTTTGAAATCTGCTTCGGTCTCTCCCGGAAACCCAACGATAAAATCGGATGTGATCGCTATGCCGGGACAAGTATCCCTGAGTTTGGCGATTTTGTCAAGATACAGCTCTTTGGTATATTTGCGGTTCATTCGTTTTAATATCCGGTCGGATCCTGATTGGATCGGCAAATGAATATGATCGCACACCTTTTCGTTGGCCTTAAATGTGTTTATCAAATCGCTGCCGAAATCCTTGGGGTGAGAAGTTGTAAACCGGATTCGCAAGAGCCCCTCAATCGAATTCACGTGAGAGAGTAATTCCGTAAAAGAACACAAGCCTTCCTTTTTCCCATAGCTGTTTACATTCTGTCCGAGCAGAGTAACTTCTTTAACACCGGATTGGACAAGACCCTGTATTTCTTCCAGGATGCGGTCTGGATGCCGGCTGGTCTCCCTTCCCCGCACGTGGGGAACCACACAATATGTACAAAAATTGTCGCAACCTCGCATGATCGTCACAAAAGTCGACACCGATCCATCAAGCCGACGGTCCGGTAAGGCATCGGGCTGATCCGGTTTCTCCGCCAATGCGACATCGACGATGCGGCAGCGCTTGTCCTCTATTTTTTGGATTAAAAGGGGCAGACGATCAATCGCCTGGGTCCCAAACACAAGATCGATGTGTGGAACCCGCCTGAGTATTTTGTCTCCCTCCTGCTGTGCCACACAGCCCCCAACACCGATGATGAGACCCGGCCTTTTAATTTTCAGCCTGGCAAGCCGCCCCAGAAAACTAAATGCTTTTTGTTCGGCTTTCGCCCGAATAGTACAGGTGTTGACGATAACGAGATCGGCTATTTCCAGACTACCTGTTTGCTGATATCCCAGGGCAGCAAGCCGGGCGGCAATTTGCCCGGAATCATAAACATTCATCTGACAGCCGATGGTATTTAAGTAGAAATACTTATTCAGCATGGGAGCCTTTTATTATATCATCTTAACCTGGACGAACTAGAAATGCGCCGCTTCCATCATAATATCGTCTTTAAGGTCCTTCAGTATCATATCCACGTCAGATTCACAGCCGGGTGCGATGTAAAATACGATGACACCCGACTCAGGGTTCAGGGTCTCAATATTCGCAAGACCATCGTATGCTTCGAATACGAATCTTAAATAGGCAATTTTATGGCGATCGACACGGTAATACCGTTTGATTGTTTCTCTGGGAACCTGGCTGGTTGACATGACCGTGCAATAAACCTTCCGACAAAAGTTAAAACTTTAAAGTTACCATCGATGGACACTGCTCCCAATATTAACCAAAATCTGGCATACCCGTCATTCCCCATTGATTGAAACGGATTTATAACCGGTTGAAGACACAATCCCATGGATATGAGCTGCCCGGATTTTTCAACCCGGAACGTTGAACCCCTGGCCCAGACCTGGATCATATGCGAATTCTCTTGATCTGACGGTCGCATCGGTTTGATGACACTCCAAACGTATCCAAAAGCAGTCGCGCTCTCCGAGGCGTAGGCTACGAGCCCGCTTCCAGCTGATAGGCCTACAGGCCGGAGGGGAAGCCAGGGCAGGCCTGAACCGCGCAACCTATTTTAGTATAACCATATCCTTTGTTTTTTCAATAAAAAAGCGAATGAGATATAATAGCAGCCTCCATTCATATAACAATCCACAATCCATGATCTAAAATGATTTTGGTTGTTACCCATCCAAATTTAGGATATATGACGCACCCATGAAACACCACTGGCACATGCTTGAACCGAACCCGGATAAAGTCAGAGAACTGAGCCATAAGTTGGGTTGTCATTCGCTCACAGCAAGCGTTCTGATCAATCGGGAGATTGATACCATCGAGGCTGCCACGGACTTTTTGAACTCCTCTTTGAATAATATACGTCCGCCCTTTTCCCTTAAAGATATGGATGTGGCCATCAATCGCATTTATAAGGCCATCACCGCAAATGAAAAAATTTTGATATTTGGTGACTACGATGTTGACGGCGTCACAGCTACTGTCATTTTGCTGAACTTTTTGCGTTATGCCGGCGCCGATGTTTCCTACTACATTCCCCACCGGGTAACCGAGGGTTACAGTATCCAGCCCGGACATATTTCCCGCTACGCCCGCCCTCAAAAAATCGATCTGATCATCACGGCAGACTGCGGATCCGACAGCCATCAGGCGGTGGCAGCGGCTAAAAGGTCCGGCATTGATATGATTATTACGGATCACCACATCATCGCGGAAAATATTCCGCCGGCTATAGCGGTTATAAATCCAAAGCGCCGGGACTGCCCGGCGGATCTGCAAAATCTTGCCGGTGTCGGTGTCGCATTTTGTCTGTTGATCTGTCTTCGAACCCACTTGCGTGAAAAGGGATTCTGGCAGGAACGCCCGGAGCCCAATTTGAAAAATTATTGTGATCTTGTGGCGTTAGGCACCGTCGCGGACATGGTGCCGCTCATTGAGGAAAATCGCATCCTGTGTAAGACCGGTTTAAAGCTAATCCATGCCGGCCGCCGTCCCGGTCTGGCGGCTCTGCTGGAAGCCAGCGCCATCCATAGCGATTTCCTGGATGCCGACGATATTGCCTTCCGGCTAGCCCCGCGCCTAAATGCGGCGGGTCGCATGGATCATGCCGCCAGGGCCGTTGAACTATTGACGGCCAATGATAGGAATAATGCAGGCAAAACAGCGCACACGCTTAATTTATTAAACCAGAAGAGACGCCAAATAGTGCAAGGAATCTTTGCAGACATTCAACGGTTTTTAGAAAAAAATCCCTCATTACTCCAACAACGCTCTCTGGTTTTATCCGGGCAAGGATGGCATGTGGGAGTCCTGGGGATTGTTGCGTCGCAGATCGTTAACGCCTATTATCGCCCGGTAGTTATAATCACAACCCGGGACGGCATTGGAATGGGTTCCGGCAGAAGTGTCGCGGGGCTCAACCTCTATGACACCCTAGTGTCCTGCAAGCCGTACCTTGAATCCTTTGGGGGGCATTCAATGGCAGCGGGTCTCAAGATACGTGAAGAAAATATAGCTGATTTTAAAAACGCCTTTGAAAGCCTCATCCGGCGCATTATTCAGGTAGAGGATTTAACGCCTACCCTGCACATCGATTCTGAATTGGATTTTGACACGATTTCAGATGCACTTGTCAATGAGTTGGAAGCGCTGATGCCGTTTGGCACCGGGAACCCGGAGCCGCTTTTCATGACTGCCAACGCTAGGGTGGTATCATCAAAAATTGTGGGGAAAAACCACCGGCGCATGATCCTGCGGCAATCATCAGCACCGAACACGCCGGTCTTTCAGGCCATCCAATTCAATGTCGATTCCCGAGTTTCGAATAAACAAAACTTCTCCCAAGTAATATTTAAACTTCGCTGGAACCGCTGGAAAGAAAGAAAAACCGTTCAACTTATAGTTGAAGATCTGCGGTAATGTAATGATGGCCTCCGGCTCGTAGAGCCTACGCCTCGGAGAGAATACTGGCGTGATGGAGTATTGGAGTGATGGAGTATTGAAAAAAAGACATCAAACCTTTTTTCTTGCAATCCTTGCTTTGAATTATTATTATACATCAACAGCACAAAATATAAAAACGGCAATTTTCCTTAAATATTCAATCTACAATATTCAATATACAATCATTAAGGTGATATGACATGGGCAAGGTCTTCCGGCCAAGTTCTCGCGAATCAACCATTTTATCGAAAATTGAGTCGTCCAAGGAGCACATGCGACGACTGGCGATAGGCAGAGTCCGAGACTGCTCGGAGTCTCTGGCCAGTGCGATTGCCATGAAGCTGGTAGAGAAAAAACTGATTGAAACAACCAATAAAAACGCCCTTGACGAACAACTGCAAAACTGTCTTGAAAATATGAACCGGTTGGAAGATTTTGATATTGATTATCAGATTGCACCCATCCGAAACTTAGTTCCCCAGCCTCATATCGTCAGCCTTTATGTGACCTCATTTGTTATTGAAAAGCTCATCAAACACAAAGACGTTGTGGATATTTTCGGCTCCGATGAAGAAATATATTTGACCATCAACGAGCAAGTTAAAAAGTTTTTGCCGAAATAATGCGTCCCAGTTTTCATCCCAGGCTAATCAACGGTCCCTTTGATGATCCCGGACTTTTCATTCCCTTTCAATTTCAAAATCGCGCTGTAATTTTCGATCTCGGAGACCTCAACTGCCTGGCGCCTAAAGACATCCTCAAAATCAGTCATGCCTTTGTATCCCATACCCACATGGACCATTTCATCGGATTTGACCGACTATTGCGTCTTTCTCTGGGACGCGAGAAAAATCTTTCGCTTTATGGCCCGCCGGGTTTCTTAAAAAATGTGGAAGGCAAACTAGCCGGATATACCTGGAATCTTGCCGATAAATATAACTACCCGCTTCGTTTGCAGATAAGTGAAGTACATCCACAATACACGCTATGCCGGCAGTATCGGTGCCGCGACAGGTTCCAGTCGCTTATAGATCCGGTCGAGCAGCCGTTTGCCGGTATTTTGTATGAAGATCCGGCCTTCAAGGTCTCGGCCGTTAACCTCGATCACAAAATTCCCTGTCTGGGATTTTCCATAAAGGAACGCTTTCACGTAAATATCATCAAGAGCGGTTTAACAACACTGGGCCTCACCCCGGGCCCCTGGCTGACGGAATTTAAGCAGGCATTATACAATCAGGCTGATTCCGCTTCAAAATTTGAAGCCAAGTTCGACCGGCAAAAGCCGGCTAAGTATTTCATCCTGGGGGATCTTGCCGATAATATTGCCCGGATCACACCGGGGCAAAAAATAAGCTACATAACCGATGTGGTATACAGCCAATCTAATCGGAAGCGGATAGTGGCATTGGCCAAAGGATCCGATCACCTGTTTATTGAAGCAGCCTTTATGGAGCAAGACCACGAAATTGCCGAGAGAAAACACCATCTAACTACCCGACAGGCCGGTTACCTGGCTGAAGCTGCAAAGGTAAAACAGATGACCGTCTTTCACTTCTCACCCAGATACACGGGAATGGAGGAACAGTTACGGGAGGAAGCCAGGGCAGCATATGAGAACAGCACCCATCAGAGGGCAAAGGACTGAAATCAGCGAGAGGTGTTGAAAAGATGAAAGCCCAAGACCTAAGGATTTGGGAGGGAGGAGGCGCAGGAAAAGTTATTCAGGATCAAGGATTTAGATTGATTGGCCACAAACCCATAGGGGCAGACGCAAATATATGGGGTTCTAACTCAAAATCTGAATCAGGTGAATAGGCTGATCCCCCATATTTTCAACACTCACAACGCCAGCTTCAGTGATGGCGGTCGACGTGCCCTGACTTAAAATTAGTGACTGCTCCTTGGCAGTGACCTTGGCCGTGCCTTTTACCATCACCAGGTGCATGGCGGCGTGCGCTTCAATATCAGCTTGCATGGTTGATGCAGAATAAATCATCAGTCTGGAAACGCTGAAATTTTCTTTTTGTTCGAGCCAGGTTCGGCTTCCCCATGGATAATGAATGGTTCGGTGCTGGCGATATTCTTTTCTGCCTTTCTCCTTCAGACGGGCAACAATTGATTTAACATCCCTGCTGTGATCGATGTCGGAGACAAATATGGAATCCGGCGTTTCCACCACCACCGCGTCTTTGAGATGATTGACGGCGATCAGACGATCGCTTCCCAGAATGAAACAGCCCCGGGTGTCATTGGCAATCACATCGCCCTCAATTACATTGAGTTCGGCGTCTTTGGGTAAAAAATCATATAAAGACTTCCAGGATCCTATATCGCTCCATCCGAAATCGGAAGGCAAAACGACGCCCCGGGTGGTTTTTTCCATGATGGCGTAATCGATGGAAATATTAGGCAGCTGGTCATATTCCTTTTTGGCGATCGGGCTGGCCGGGTCGAATATTGCACTCATTTCTTCGAGAAGGTCCGGTTGCCAGGCGCGGAATTCATCCATGATGGCGGAAGCTTTGAATGCAAACATCCCGCTATTCCAGAAAAAATTCCCGGCTTTGATATATTGTTGGGCGGTTTTTCTATCCGGTTTTTCGACAAACCGCCTGACGCGCAGCGCGCCTTCAGAAACGGCGGCGGCCCCTTCGACATAGCCGTAGCCGGTTTCGGCATAATGAGGCGTAATGCCAAAGGTAACGATGTAGTCTAGATCCGCCAGCCGAATGGCGGCCTCCAACCGCTCGTGGAACCTCTCGATATTTCCGATGACATGATCGGCTGGAAAAACGCACAACACAGCATCTTTTTCGACGACCAAGATATGCATGACTGCCAGTAATATCGCAGGGGCCGTATTGCGGCCGCTGGGTTCACAGATGATCTTGCCATCGGCCTGCAGACCGATGCCCTGCATATGTCGGGCCGTCTCATGAAAGTGTTGCTGGCCGCACACAATTCTGACATTTTCCGCATCCAATACAGGGGACAGGCGTTTGACCGTGCTCTGCACCAGTGAATCATCCCCTATGAATTTCACCAGCTGCTTTGGAAAGAGCTGTCGGGATACGGGCCACAGACGCGTTCCGGTCCCCCCGGCCAACAAAATTGCATAAACCTTACTTGCCGAATCTGCCATGAAATGCTTTTCCTTTAGTTCAAATTTCGTTGAATAGTTTACTGGTTGAATGGTTGATTATGTAAATTATAGTTATAATTTCAGAATGTTACGATTGTTGTTTAAAAACTTTTGGGGCGCAGATTTGCACAGATAACCGCAGATTAGTACAAACCGCCTGGCGGCGGAATCCCTGCCAGATATACAAAGGTGCCTACTTGTTATGTGTCCTTTCTCGCCGAAAACGAAAAAAACTTTCTTTTTAATCCGTGTTCATCTGTGTCCTAATTGTCCTTTCTTTTGAAACATGAAGTGTCCAATTATTTTGTAAATATGAGATAAATCCATATTTACAACCACTTAACTAATCAACTAATCAACCAATCAACGAAATCTATAGTTACTTATACTTAGTTCTTAAATTTCCCGCGACCGTTAACCCCGTTCAATGCCACCGAAGAGGTCACCGCACTACAGCGTGTTTCCACGGCGTGATAGCCCAAAAATCCGTTCACTTCACGGGTCAAAGCAGATCCCGCCTTTAATTTGAACACATCCGGCAGGGCAATGATGGACTCCGTATTATCTAAACTTCGTAAATGAAGAAATGCCGGGCACATACCGGGGTGTCTTTTGAATATGTCGTGCAGATTTTCCAGCCCTTCCCGATCCGTGCGGCCTATTTCGAGATTAAAATGGACGCTTGCCGCCCAGGTTTCCTCAGCCTTATCGACAGGAATTACCGTATCTGCCAGTATTTTCACTGATTTTTCGTCCTTTTGGATCTGGCCTTGAACAATCACGGGACGATCCTCCTCCAGCAAATCCCTCGCATCGGAAAAGACACGCGAAAAGACGATAACCTCCACCGACCCGTGCATGTCCTCGATGGTCACGAATGCCATCAACTCCCCTTTTTTGGTCTTTATCTTTTTGGTGCTCCGAACAAGCCCGCCGATGCGCACAACACCCCCGTCCTTGAGCTCTTTGATGGATATGGCATTGGCATTGGTGAATTTATCCAAGGCCTCTTCATAGCGCGTCAGGGGATGACCGGACAGATAGAATCCGAGTGATTCCTTCTCAAAGGCCAAAAACTGCTTTCCGTCCCATTCACCAATTTCCGGTAAAGATGGGGCGTTTATGCTGGGTTGATTATCTCCCAGATCAAACAGGCCCATTTGAGGATCGCGGCGCTCTTTTTGAACCCGCTGACCATATTCAAGCGCACTTTCAAGAGCAGCCGTCATCTGGGATCGTTTTGCACCGGTGCGGTCGAACGCACCGCATTTTATCAGGCTTTCAATAACTCGCTTGTTGACTTTTTTCAAATCAACCCGTTCGCAGAACTCAAACAACGATTCAAATGGCTGATCCGTGCGACAGGCGATAATGGATTCAATGGCGCTTTCACCGACATTTTTTACGGCTACCAGCCCGAAGCGAATCCGAGAGCCGTCCACCGTAAACTCAGTGTCACTTTCATTGATATCCGGCGGCAGGATCGGGATATCGTGATGTCGGCATTCGGCGATAAATTTCACCACACCGTCAGTGGAATGCATTTCACTGGTTAACAGGGCTGCCATGATTTCCACCGGAAAATGCGCCTTTAAGAAGGCCGTTTGGTAAGCAATCAAGGCGTAGGCGGCACTGTGAGATTTGTTAAAGCCATACCCGCCGAACTTCTCAATCAGATCGAATAATTTTTTGGCCTTTTTCTCCGGAATTTTTTTGGCCACCGCCCCTTCCACAAAACGCTGACGGTGCCGGGCCATGATTTCAGCAATTTTCTTGCCCATGGCCTTGCGCAGGTCATCGGCCTCCGCCATGGAATAGTTGGCCAGATCGGCGGCAATCTTCATAACCTGTTCCTGATAAACGATCACTCCATACGTTTCTCTAAGGATAGGTTCGAGCTCAGGCACCATGTATTTCACTGCTTTTTTCCCGTGTTTGCGCGCCACGTAGTCATCGATCATTCCGCTTTCCATGGGACCGGGGCGATAAAGGGCCACCAGCGCAATGATGTCATCAAAGCACTCCGGTCTTAACCGCACGAGAAGATCTTTCATACCCGAGCTTTCGAGCTGAAAAACACCGGTGGTGTCGCCGGCTGATAGAAGGCGGTAGGTGGCGTCGTCGGTCAACTCGATTTTTCCCAGGTCCGGCGGCGTTTTCCCCTGCCGGGCGATTAGTCCGAGGGTTTTGGCGATCACGGTCAGGTTGCGTAATCCGAGAAAATCAAATTTTACCAGACCGATTTTTTCGACGATTTTCATGTCGAACTGGGTCACGACCTCCCCTTTTTTGCCTTTGTAAAGCGGAAGATAATCGATCAAAGGTCTATCGGCAATCACAACCCCGGCCGCATGGGTGGAAGCGTGCCGCGGAAGGCCCTCGAGCACCCGGCAGATTCGTATCAGTTCGGCCACGTGGGGTTCTTTCTCGACTAGTTCCATCATCCGGGGTTCCTGCTTCAGGGCAGCATCGAGGCTTATATTCAATACATCCGGCACCATTTTGGCGATGGCATCCACTTCCCGCAGGGGTATGTCCAGTGCCCGGCCGACATCGCGAATGACCGCCCGGGTTTTGAGTTTCCCGAAGGTGATGATCTGGGCGACGTAATCGCCGCCGCCATATTTATCAACCACGTATTTATAGATATCTTCTCGGCCGTCGATGCAAAAATCCACATCGATGTCCGGCATGCTTTTGCGGGCCGGGTTGAGAAAGCGTTCAAAAATCAAGCCATGGAAAATGGGATCCAGGTCGGTGATCCCCAGACTGTAGGCCACCAGGCTGCCGGCGGCGGATCCTCTGCCGGGTCCCACCGGCACTCCGGACTCTTTGGCATACCGAATGAAGTCGGCAACAATCAAAAAGTACCCCGAAAATCCCATTTCTTTGATGACCGATATTTCGTAGTCGAGTCGATCACGATACACCGCTTCATCAAATTGCGGATTCATGCTCTTAACGCGTTCGAGAATACGCACAAATCCTTCGCGCACTTCTTTTTCAAAGAGCTCGTCTGCAGTCTGCTCGGAACCGGTATCAAACTGCGGGAAATGATAGGTTTTGAAATCGAATTCCAAATTGCAGCGCCGGGCAATGTCCACCGTATTGCTAATGGCATCCGGGTAGCTGTTGAATGAGGCATGCATTTCCTCTTTAGATTTAAAATAAAGCTGATCGGTTCGAAATTGCAGCCGGTTGGTATCGTGAACGGTTTTACCGGTTTGAATGCACAATAATACATCATGGGCGCGCACATCATCCCTGTCCAGGTAGTGGCAGTCATTGCTGGCCACCAGGGGAATCGACAGCCGTTGGCTCATATCCAAAAGGGCTTCGTTGACACGATCCTGAATATCGATACCGTTGTTTTGCACTTCCAGATAAAAGCGGTTCTCACCGAAAATTTCCACATACTCCCGTGCCGCCGCGTCCGCAATTTCCATTCTGTTATCCTGAATTCGCCGCGGAATCTCGCCGTGCAGACAGGCGGTCATGGCAATCAATCCCTTGCTGTTCTCCCTGAGGATCTGTTTATCGATGCGGGGTTTGTAGTAAAATCCTTCGAGTTGGGCAACGGAGGCCAATTTACACAGGTTGCGGTAACCTTCCTGATTTTCAGCCAGCAGAACCAAATGACAAAGATCGCGGTTGTCTATCGGTGTTTTGTCGAATCGGGTTCTGGGGGCAACATAAATTTCAATGCCGATAACAGGCTTGATATCCGCCTTTGTCGCTTTTTCATAAAACTCGACAGCGCCGAACATGGTGCCGTGATCGGTGGTAGCCACCGAATGCATGCCGAATTGCGCGGCACGCTGCAACAGGTCGTCGATGCGAATGGCCCCATCCAGCAGGCTGTATTGGGTATGCACGTGGAGATGAACGAAATCAGGGATATTGGTAGTTGTCATGGGATTAGTTCGTTTAATTCGTTTAGATGGTTAGGATCGTTGAGTTCGTTAATGGCGTTCGGCCGTTAGAGGAGCGCTTCGCTTTAGGTTTGAGGTTTGTGGCCCCTGATTGAAAGCTGAACGTCGAACATCGAACATCCAACGTTGAACATCGAATAATGATGTCGCTGCGCTCCGCAATTTAATTTCAATTGTTTCTTCATCTTTTCCCATTCAACATTCGATGTTCGATGTTCATTTTTTTTTAGTAAACCTTCCCTTTCCGCATTCAAGATCTGCCTCCACCGGCCGTAGGCCTAACCCGGCCGAGCCGGAATTGGCTATTGAATATTTAATGAATCGCTATGCTCTGTCTTTTTTAAATCGACAACATACCACAAATATTCAATCTTCAATCGACAATATTCAATCATTGGAAGATGGTGAAGGCATCCGCAAATAGTTTTTTTACCACAAAATGCACAAAATTAATTGCTGAGGCTCTACTCTAGCCGATAATTCGGCGCCTCTTTGGTAATGATCACATCATGGACGTGGCTTTCGCGCATGGCGGCGGCACTGATCTTCACAAAACGCGCTTTCTCCCTCAGCTCATCCAGTGTTCGACAGCCGCAGTATCCCATACCGGCTTTCAGGCCGCCGATGAGTTGGAAAATGTTCGCCGAAAGGGAGCCCCGGTAGGGCACACGGCCGACGATACCCTCCGGAACCAGCTTGTCATCTTCAGCTTGCTCACTTTGATAATAACGGTCCTTACTGCCTTTTTTCATGGCTTCAACCGAGCCCATACCCCGATACATTTTGTAGCTGCGGCCTTGATAGAAGACCACCTCCCCCGGACTCTCTTCGGTTCCGGCTAAAAGTCCTCCGACCATGATACAGTGAGCACCGGCTCCGATCGCCTTGGTGATATCTCCGGAAAATCGAATACCGCCATCGGCTATCAAAGGAACACCGGTTTTAGCGGCAATGGACCGGCAATTTGTGATTGCGGTCATCTGGGGCACGCCGATGCCGGCAATGATTCGGGTGGTGCAAATCGAGCCGCCTCCGATACCGATCTTGACACCGTCAACGCCTGCATTGACGAGGTCTTCGGCACCTTTTGCCGTGCCCACATTGCCGGCAATCAGCTCAAAATCGTCAAATGTGCTCTTTAGCGTTTTAACGGCATTAATGACATTAGCCGAATGGCCGTGAGATGTATCGATCACAATTGCATCGGCTCCGGCCCTTAATAGCGCTTCAGCGCGCTCGGTCATATCCGGCCCGACACCAACAGCAGCACCCACCCGCAGCCGTCCCAGGGAATCCTTGCACGCATTGGGGTATTTTTTAATTTTTTCAATATCCTTGGTGGTGATCAATCCCGTCAGATGGCCCTCTTTGTCCACCACCAAGAGCTTCTCAATGCGGTGCCTGTGCAGCAGCTTTTTCGAATCTTCCAGAGAGATCCCCTCGGAGACGGTTATCAGATTGTCTTTGGTCATCACCTCCAAGATTTTTTTTTCCAGATTGGTTTCAAAGCGCAGATCCCGGTTTGTTACGATCCCAACGAGTTGATCACCACTGGTCACGGGGACACCGGAAATTCGATACTTTTCCATCAAATTAAGAACCTCACCCACCTTTTGTTTCGGATTGATGGTAACCGGATCAACAATCATTCCGCTTTCAGATTTTTTAACTTTATCCACCTCTAGGGCCTGGCTCTCGATACTCATGTTGCGGTGGATAAAGCCCATGCCGCCCGCCCTGGCCATGGTAATGGCCGCATCCGCCTCGGTAACGGTGTCCATGGCGGCACTGACAATAGGAATATTGAGGCTTATATTTCTGGTCATCTGAGTGCTGACATTGACGTCTTTCGGCAATACATCCGAATAGTTGGGGATCAGCAGGACATCATCAAACGAATATGCTTCTTCAAGCGGAATTTTTGGCATTGGGATCCTCTCAAAAGTCTTAGTTATGAATTCTTTGCATTTTACAAAAACTGTTCCCAAAAAATTTTATTTTCAAGCTGAAACGGGAAATTTGAAACTCAAAACTTCTGGCATCGAATAGCAAATGGTCGCCCCTTTGGCAATCCTTAATTGTAATCTTGACAGGGTGGGGAGACCCATTATAAAGAAAAGGCTTTTTTGATGCTGTGCTACACGGATAAACCTTGCTAAAATGGAGAATTGAGGCTGTATACCTATTTAAATTTTTAAAAGGTTAAATACCAGTATTTTTCTCGATATATTTATCGTACAATATTACCATGTACTGCCGGTGGGCAATAGTGGATAAACGATCATAGACAAATCAAAACCGGTGCCAAATCAGTTATAATAAGCGAATATAGACTATCTACTATTGACTATCTGATCGAGCCCTGAACTGAGTAACTTACTGCCCCACAGGATCTTATCATCCAGGCATAGGCGTGGAAGAACTATCGATGCTGATCAATATTAACGCTCAGAACCCCCAACCGCGACTCATCGAGAAAGTCGTGGAGATCCTTAAAAAGGGTGGTGTCGTCATCTATCCAACCGATACCAATTATGGTATCGGGTGCGACATTATGAATAAAAAAGCCATTGAAAGTATCTATCAGATAAAACAAAGGGACAAAAGCAAGCCATTCAGCTTTATTTGTTCCGGGCTCAAGAATATCAGCCACTATGCTAAGGTATCAAATTATGCCTATAAAACCATGAGACGACTTTTGCCGGGTCCGTATACCTTCATTCTGGAAGGCTCGAAACTGGTCCCCAAAATTATGCTGACCCAACGTAAAACCGCCGGAATTCGGGTGCCGAATAATTCAATTTGCCTCGCCCTGATAAACGAGTTGGGAAATCCAATAATAACCACCAGCGCAACCATGTCGGACGGTACGATCTTTCATGATGCATCCTTAATTCACGATTATTTCGGCAACCGCATTGATGCAGTCATTGACGGCAGCATCGTGCCCGGCAAACCGTCAAGTGTCATCTCTTTGATAAATGACATACCCGAAGTAATCCGTGAGGGTATTGGAGATGTGAGAATTTTTGAATGATCAGCGGGAATCTTATTTGTTTCAGTTTGAGAGACGATATAAAAGATCTACCCCGCCACGCTTATGCGGGACAGGGCAGTTAATTGTGACTTTTTTATTTTTTTTTGTGCCTTCGTGTCTTAGTGGCTGAACTTTTAATCCTCGTTTAATTTTTCCTGGAGGTTTTCCCGTAAGATTTCGCCAAAGCTGGATGTTGCAGGCCCTATATTGTTGACATAATCGTTAAGAAGGCCTTGTTCGTCTTCCATTTCCATACGTTTGATGGACAAGCCGATGCGTCTTTCGTCACTGTTGATATTCATCACCTTGGCAGTAATGACCTCACTGATCTTATATTGTCCAACCGGTGTCTTGATCTTTTCTTTACTGATCTCCGACACATGAACAAGACCTTCAATGCCTTCCTCGAGTTCAACAAAAATCCCGAAGTCAGTCAAATTGGTGATGGTGCCGGTTATCTCTTTGCCGACCTCGTAACGTTCGGCCACAGTTTTCCAAGGGTCGTCCTCAAGCTGCTTAATCCCCAGGGAAAAGCGTTCGCTCTCCTTTTCGATATCCAGTACGATAGCTTGGATCACATCCCCTTTTTTATAAAGCTCGGAGGGATGTTTTATTCGTTTGATCCAGGATATGTCCGAAATGTGGACAAGACCGTCGATTCCCTCGTCGATACCGATAAACAGGCCGAAATCGGTAATGTTTTTTATCTTACCCTCAATGGTTGTACCCACCGGATATTTTTCAGCTATTACATCCCACGGATTCGGTACGACCTGCTTCATTCCCAAGGAAATTCTGCGGCTTTCGGGTTTAATATCAAGCACCACCGCTTCTACCTTTTCAGCGACGGAAACAACTTTGGAGGGATGGCGGACTTTGCGGGTCCAGGACATCTCCGAGACGTGAATCAATCCCTCAATTCCTTCCTCCAGTTCGATGAAAGCACCGTAGTCGGTTAAGCTGACAACCACACCGCTAACCCGGGCGCCCACCGGATATTTTTCAGAGGCAATCGACCATGGATCAACGGTCAGTTGTTTCATGCCCAGCGACACCCGTTCCTTTTCTAAATCGAAACTTAACACTTTTACGCTGATCGTATCACCCACTGTAAATAGTTCCGAAGGATGCTTGACTCTTCCCCAGGATATGTCGGTAATGTGGAGCAATCCGTCTACACCGCCAAGATCGATGAATACCCCGTAGTCGGTGATATTTTTAACAATGCCTTCGACCACCTGGCCCTCATGAATCGAGGCGAGGGTGGCCGTCCTTTTGGATTCCCGTTCCTTCTCCAAGATAGCCCGACGAGACAAGACGATATTACTGCGTTTTCGATTATATTTTAAGATCTTGAATTCAAATGTCTGGCCGACAAGTTCGTCGAGATTGCGAATGGGCCGCAGGTCTGCCTGGGAGCCGGGTAAAAATGCTTGGACACCGATATCTACTGAAAAACCGCCTTTTACCCGATTTGAGATGACGCCTTCAACCGTTCCATCCTCTTCGTAGGATTGTTTTATGGCATCCCATATTTTGATGTTTGCAGCCTTTTCTTTGGAGAGAACGACGCGCTCTTCCTCGTCATCCCACCACTCGACCATTACCTCAACACTGTCGCCCATTTTGGCAGTGATCTCGCCTTCTTCATTTTTAAATTCGTGAATCCGAATCTGCCCCTCGGATTTGTAACCGATATCTACAAGCACATGGTCCTTGTCGATAGAGATAATACGGCCGGTGACGACTTCCCCTTCGGCAAATCGTTTGAAGCTTTCTTCATACAGATTCATCACGCTTTCCATGCTGTCACCGGATTCCTGGACGGCATCCGCAGGCGTGTCAGTCGAAGTCGTATCTGATTTTAATGACTCTTCTAGCGGCGTATTCACTTCATCTGACGGCTTCAAATCACCTTCACTGGACAGGTCGGTCTGGTCTGATTTTTCCCTTGCATTACTGTCGTCGCCATTAACCATAAAAAAAAATTCCCCCCTTAGCCAATTTATTCTTGCCATCCCGAAAGAATGGTCAATCGGATACTTTTAACAGATATTGTGGAAAAAGCAATAATTAATTTTTTTTTTTGTAAATTCTGCTGAAATTTATGGCAAAATCGACCCCATCCTTCTTGTCCCGTCGTAGCTCGAAGAGCGGAGTCGGATGAATTCACTATTTGGGATATCCAAAAAATTGTGTCTTCACTTTGATAACTATTCAACGACATGAGATACCATCAACTCAACTACCTCCGTAACGCTCAGGTCGGTGGAATCGACCATAATGGCATCCCGAGCCGGTTTTAAAGGTGCCAACTCCCGTGTGCTGTCGTTGCGGTCTCGACGTTGGATATCCACTCCGACCTCCTCCAGGGTAAGGGTGGATTTTGATTTTAATTCATCATAACGTCTCAAGGCTCTTGTCCGGGCAGATG
>CALZJV010000043.1:18043-35755 GCA_945787595.1 uncultured Desulfobacterales bacterium
TTCAGGTCGGCATCCGGAAACACCACTGTCCCCATGTCGCGTCCCTCAAACACTGCGTTTTTTTCTTTTGCCAGATTTCTTTGCATATCAAGGAGATATTCCCTCACTACCGGCCTGGCCGAAATAGCCGACGCCAGCATCGTAATTTCCGTTGTGCGAATGCGATCGCTGACATCCTCCCCATTTGAAAAAAGGCGCAACCCCGCTTCTTTTTCGACAAACGCCAGCTCAAGTTCAGAGCACAGCCGTTTGAGCTCAGCATCATTTTCGGGATTGCTCCCCCGAATTTTAACTGCCAAAGCTACGGCCCGGTAAAGCGCTCCGGTGTCGATATACCGATACCCCAATCTATCTGCCAAAGCACGGCTCACCGTCGTTTTGCCGGCACCTGCGGGTCCATCAATTGTAATCAACAGTTTTTTCATGAATTTTTAATCGTTAAAAGCGGTTAGAGCGTTGAGATGGTTTAAATCGTTTGGATCGTTAAATTGCCACAGACATACACAGACGAAAAAAAGTTCAAGGGCTTCGAAGGACTAAATTCCTAAATCCTACTAATCCTCTGATCTGCTTAACTTCTTAACCTCCCAATTTCTCACGCTTTTTTCGTCCATCTTCCTTCGTCTTCCCCTCTGATCTTACGCGCCTTCCGCCTTCAAACCCCTCAGTCTTCTGACATCTGTCCTCTGACATCTATCCTCTGTCCTCTGCCCTCTGACATCTGTCCTCTGCCCTCTGACATCTGTCCTCTGCCCTATTTCTTAAGCACAACTTCCAACGCTTTCAACAACCGCAAATTCTCATGATGGAGTCCGACATTTACCCGAATGTAATCCGGATAACCGTATGATGTCATCGACCGCACAATGACGCCCTGCTTGAGAAGGTCTTCAAAAATCTCATCGGCGTTTTTAGCGACTCGAATGAGAAAAAAATTGGCCTGAGATTCCAGATACTCGATACCCAGATCATCCAATGCCGTGTATAAAAATTCCAATTCGTCATAAACCAAAGCAACCGTTTTTGCCAGAAAATCCTCGTCCTCGAGGGCAGCAATCGCTCCCGCCTGAGCCAGTGAATTGACATTGAACGGTTGTCGGACCCGGTTGAGAAGATCGGCCAAAAATGAGGGCATCAGCCCATATCCGATGCGAAGGCCGGCAAGACCGTACGCTTTGGAAAATGTCCGCAGTCCGACCACGACTTTGTCGGAGTTCAGGTAATCAATACTGTCCGGACAATCCCGATCCCTGACAAATTCAATATATGCTTCATCAATAACCAATACGACATCGGCTGGCAATGCTGCGATAAAGGTTTCGAGTGATTCCCTTGAAATCAGCGCTCCTGTGGGATTATGGGGGTTGGTCACAAAAACCAGGCGGGTTTTGGAATTGACGCACGCCAGCATCCCATCCAGGTCGGTCGAATAGGATTTCAACGGTACCCCGACTGGTATTGCACCGCAACTTCGGATCACGATATCATAAAATAGAAATGAAGGCTGGGGCAGGACAGCCTCATCGCCGAACTGCAGCAACACCTGAGCGAGCAGGGCGATAATATCGTCGGATCCGTTGCCGAGAACGATGGTTTCACGAGGTATTCTCAATCGTTTTGAAAGACGTCCGATCAAATCATAACTTCCGCCGTTGGGATACCGATGTATTTTATCTAAGGCACGTTGGATGGCCTTCACCGCCATGGGTGAAGGCCCTAATGGATTCTCATTAGAGGCCAGTTTTACGGCATTGGCAATTCCATATTCCCGTTCAAGTTCCTCAAGCGGTTTTCCCGCAACATAGGGTTTGAGCGATAGGATATGATCGGGTACTGAGAGCTTCATTTAGCAAGCGCCGCCTTTTGACCTGCCTCAAGCGCTTTCATATTGAGGGGAATGAGCTTTTCTTTTTGGGCGAATTTTTCCTTGACGGCTTTTTGCAACAAAGCAAAATCGAGAACATTGCTGCGGGTGACGAAGGCAGCCAGGGCAACAATGTTGGCGGCCTTGACATTCCCCAATTCTTTGGCGATTTCGATGATGGGAACGCTGACGACATCAACGTCATTGCGACCGGCACTGATGGATATAATCGAACTGTTGATAAATATTACCCCGCCTGATTTTACGGTGGGCGCAAATTTTTCCAGCGAAGGTCGATTCATGGCAATCAGGTGTTTGGGATTGCGAATAATGGGAGAACCAATGAGCCTGTCGCTGATGACCACCGTACAATAAGCGGTGCCGCCCCGCATCTCAGGTCCATAAGAAGGGATCCACACCACCTCAAAGCCCCCGTCCATAGCGGCTTGGGCAAGAATCTGCCCCATTACCATAATCCCCTGACCGCCGAATCCGGCGAATTGAATTTCACTTTGCATGACGCCTCCTCAAAATAATAACTGGCTGCTGGTCCCTCGTTACTGGATCCCCGATACTCGATGATAGCTGAAACTTTTGAATGGCTTAAGGCACAGGGCAAATGGTATTTCAAATTCCACCTTCCCACTTCCGCATTCCCCATTCCGCATTCCAAATTCCACCTTCCCCATTCCCTCCGGGGCGTAGGCCCAAACGCCCCTACGGGCCGGAGGCCAAATTCCCACTTCCGAACTCAACTATCCTCCGGCGTTTTATAATCACCCAACTCATAATAGGGCATCATCTTCTCCTCGGCCCATTTCAAAGCGTCTACCGGCGTCATTCCCCAGTTTGTGGGACAGGTGCTGAGAAGCTCTACTAGGCTAAAGCATCGATTTTCCATTTGATAAGTAAACGCTTTTTTAATCGCTTTTTTAGCCCGATTGATGTACTTGGGCTGGGTCAATGCCTGGCGGGTGATATATGCGGGGGTTTGCAAGGATGCCAGCAATTCGGCTACCTTTATGGGCATGCCCTCACTGACTGTTTTGCGCCCGAACGGGGACGTCGTCGTCCGCTGATCGGGCATGGTGGTGGGAGCCATCTGCCCGCCGGTCATACCGTAAACGGCATTGTTGATAAAAATGGTAGTAAACTTCTCGCCCCGATTCGCTGAGTGCACAATTTCACTCAATCCGATGCTCGCCAGGTCGCCATCGCCCTGGTAGGTGAACACCATCAAATCCGGTCGAACCCGTTTCATCCCGGTGGCCATGGCGGGTGCACGACCGTGGGCGGACTCTTGAAAGTCGAAGGTGAAGTAGTTGTACATCAAAACGGCACATCCTACCGGGGCAATTCCCACGGTTCGCTCTCGAATCCCGAGCTCATCGATTACCTCGGCAACCAGCCGGTGGGCCACGCCGTGGGTACAGCCCGGGCAGTAGTGAGTGATGGTGTCCGCCAGGGCTTCCGGTTTATGAAATGTTTTTCCCATTCGTGACTCCTTGCTTTGTATAAGAAACTACAAATTTGGTCAGTTAGTTTTGCGATTTCTACTTTTTTTGTAAAAAATTTGAAATCCGAATCATGAAAAAATTCGATTTTAAATTCCTCAATTCACTAATTTCTTGACAGCCTCAATCACTTCTTCAGGTGTCGGAACTTCACCGCCACATTTGCCGTACCAGTGAACGGGACACTTGCCGGCAACACTGCGTTCAACATCTTCCACCATCTGTCCCATGCACATCTCAACACTGAGGACAGCCCGGCAGTGGTCTTTTGCGGCGGCATCCCGAATGGGCCCGGATGGAAATGGAAACAAATATTTTGGCCGCAGCATGGCGATTTCCAGCCCTTCATCCTTGAGCATATCAATGGCGGTACGGCAAACCCGGCTCATGGTGCCGTATGAAATAATAAGAAGCTGATACGCTCCGTCCGAATTATAGTCTTCAAATCTAACCTCTTCGCGTGCCATCTGCTCGTACTTGGCTTTTAGTTTCAGATTATGTGCGTTGAGCTCCACGGGGTCCAGATATAGGGTTTTGACCAGATTGCGCCTATTGCTTTTGCGGGTGCTCATACCATTGGTGGCCCAATCGTCTTTATTCGTGGGTTTAACTTTGAGGCGATCCGGGAATTCCACCGGTTCCATCATCTGGCCGATCAACCCGTCGCCCAGAATCATCACCGGATTGCGATATTTATCGGCCATGGAAAAGGCCTGCATGACCATTTCAACAGCTTCCTGGACACTGGCCGGCGCCATGACCAGCAGCCTGTAATCACCATGCCCGCCGCCTTTGGTCGCTTGGAAATAATCCGCCTGGGAGGGGAGAATTCCTCCCAGTCCGGGCCCTCCTCGCATAATATTGACAAATACCGCTGGACACTCGGCGGCCGTAATATAGCTGATGCCCTCACTCATAAGGCTGATCCCCGGGCTCGAGGAAGTTGTAAATACTCGCTCACCGCAAGCCGAGGCGCCAAAGATCATATAGGATACCGCCACTTCACTTTCACCCTGCAAAAACACACCGTCAACCTCAGTCATACGCTTGGAAAGATATTCAGCCACTTCAGTTTGCGGGGTAATGGGATAGGCAAAGTAATTGAGGCATCCGGCCCGAATGGCAGCCTCGCCAATTGCTTCATTGCCTTTCATCAATACCTTACTCATATTTATCCTCCGATTATTTTTGTGCTGCCGCTTTTTCTTCAATTTCACTGATGGCTATGGCAACATCCGGACACATGGTGCAGCAGATGGCGCAGAAGATACAGTCTTCCGGACGTGCCTGGTAAGCCGGAAAATAGCCTTTGGTATTGATCTTATCTGAAATTTCCAGAACATTTTTGGGGCATACGGTAACGCATAACCCGCAACCTTTGCAGCGGTCTTTGTCGATATAATGCTGATATGCCATAAAAAAAATCCTCCCGAATATGATAATTACCTAACCCGGTCAAGCCGTTTGTAGCGAAGCGTAAATCCCGATTTATCGGGAAATTGAATGTTGCAAATTGAATATTTATGGATATCGCTTCGCTCCGTCCTTTTTAAAAATGGGAAGAATACCTTAAATCTTCAATCTTCAATCGAAAATATTCAATCAGTAGAAGATTGCGAAAATATTCCAATACAATTTTGTTAGCTAGTGCCCTTCCATAAATCGGTTAAAATCAGTTCGGGCACTCAGTAGTGTTTCCAATCCAGAAATGCGGATTTTTGTCCAAGATCAAGGAAATCAAGCGTTTGTGCGGAGACGTAGCTGGCTACGTCGCACAATCGAACGCGCCGATTGACGCCGAGATTGGGCAAAAAAACCATTTATGGATGGAAACTAGCTATAAAAGTCACAAAAATATCTCATTCTGACTGAAGCTCAATTCCTGAATTCACTGACCTTCAACCATGGTGGAACCAGTTGTCGGGCAATGGGCAGGACCGCGCAGGAAAACCGTTTCATATCGATTTTCGGCAGCAATTCCTGTGAAACAGTAATAAACTCCAGCGGCAGGCCACTTTCCTGCGACACAGTTTGAACAAATTCATATCCGCTGTAAATATCCTCGGCACTGGTTTCATCTATTAGATTAGCGTTGCCGATAAGTCCGGTGATCGTCAATTGTGCAGCTTTTTCAATTTCATTGCGCATTGTTAGGCAACCCGACACGGTACTTGTCTGAGGACGTAATGGATTTACAACCTGTAGCATATGCACCCTTTTGCCGCTGAAAGCATCTGCCAGAGCGGACAGGACCCTTGCACCGGCATCGTCCCCACCAACATCCAAGATCATAAGATCGCCGGACTCCCGAATCATACCCGCTATGGTAGGGCTAAGAACCGGAAGGTCGGCCTGCAGATACTGCTCCGGCGGTAAAATCACCTTAATGCCGAGATCGGTTAGCGTAATTCTGGCTTCGCGGGTCCTGAAATAAGGGTTTACCAGATCAAGATCAGCAATGCTGACGTTTAGACCGGCCCGCTTGCGATTCACCGCCAGATTGATCGAAACCTCCGTCTTGCCGCTGCCGTAGTTTCCGACGATTACAGCTAATCCATTTAATTTGATGTCCAAAATACGCCCTTTCGTGCGAACGGAATTACCAAAACCTTAAAACTAAAATAAGGCTTTGAACTCACATGTACAATGCGACAGGCCGAATCGATTAATTTATTGGGTATTTTCTTCCATGTCAAGTGTTTTTGGAAGTTATCGCAACTCTAAATTGTGGGTTTTTCGTACTTTCCCCTTTTGAATTAAAGGTCGTTATGATAGTAGAAAAGTAGATACTAAGGTTGTGACATTGGGGTTCACATGTTTGCCTGTGAAGACGCCAGCCTTTTCGAAACTTCGCTCGGAAAAGGTTGCCCTGCTGGGCAGCCAGGGCACTGGATAGTTAGTAACCTAAAGTATAGGTGTCAGGTTTCGGCCCGCCCTGGCCTCCCCTCCGGCCTGTAAGCCTATGGAAGCCTAGGGGCTGGAAGCGGGCTCGTAGCCTACGCCTCGGAGAGCGCGACATGACGGATTCTCACTGTTCGCTGCAAGAGATCCCAATATGACCCTATCTTCCAAATTCATACAAGGTTAGGTCTGGGCCAGGGGTGTCAGGAAGGCGAGTCGCTAAATCCTGAAACCTGACGTTCCTTACAACATACTGTCAGATAAAGCTCGATAAGGGCCTGACGTTGCAGCATAAAGCAAGGTTGGATAATAGATATGACAACGGTACAAACCGGTCTTGAAAAACTGGTTACAAGACCTCAGCAATGGATCCGGGACGAACGCTTAGGTCTTCTATGCAATCCGGCATCGGTGGATAGACAGATTACACATGCGCGAACACTTATTCATCAGGCGTTTCCGCGTAAACTGAAGGCACTGTACTCTCCCCAGCATGGATTTTTTGCCGAAAAGCAGGACAATATGATCGAGTCAGAGGATTTGCTGGATCCGGTTTTACAAATTCCTGTTTTCAGTCTGTACGGACAAACCCGTATTCCCAGCGCGCGGATGTTCGAGCCCATCGATGTCCTAATAGTTGACTTGCAGGATGTGGGTACCCGGGTATACACGTTTATCTATACCCTCTCGTATTGCCTCGAAGCGGCCGCAAAATATGACATCCGGGTTTTGGTCCTGGATCGGCCTAACCCCATAAATGGAATCGATATCGAGGGGAATCAGCTGGCTTCTGATTGTAAATCCTTTGTCGGAAGGTTTCCGATTCCCATGCGGCACGGGTTAACCATCGGCGAGCTTGCGGTATTGTTCAATGATCACTTTAATATCGGGTGCGATCTTGAAGTAATTCCCATGAAGGGCTGGCAGCGAAGTATGCTGTTTACAGACACCGGCCTGCCTTGGGTTGCCCCATCACCCAATTTGCCTACGCTCATGTCGGCCATGGTATACCCCGGCCAGGTTTTATGGGAAGGTACCAATGTATCCGAAGGACGCGGCACCACCCAGCCGTTTGAGCTGTTTGGAGCACCGTATATCGAGGTGGAAAAAATTACTGCCGTTTTAGAGACTGAGAAAATACCTGGAGTTCTCTTCAGACCGGTTGTTTTCCAACCGACATCAAATAAATGGCGCGAAACCCCGTGTAACGGCTTTCAGATTCACGTCACGGACCCTCTGCGGTATCGCCCATACAAAACGACGCTGCATCTGCTCAGGGCTATAATGGCACAACACCGAGGACAATTTGAATGGATGCCCCCCCCCTATGAATATGAATTTGATCGGTTGCCCATCGACCTGATCATGGGGGATCGGGGTATCCGTGAACGGCTTGAAAGCATGGAACCGATTGACGATATGGAGGCCAGCTGGCAGCAAGATCTCGACGACTTCAAAACCATTAGCCAGGAGATTCAGTTATACGGTTGATCAGAAGACAGACGAAAGAGAACAGATGTCAGAAGACGGGGGACAGAATTCGGAAATCAAAGACTGGAAACGAATGTGGTTTAAAGAAAACAAGGTCTGGATGGCCACAGATGCCAAGGGGATGCCTGTTTCCAAAGACGGTAAGATTTTAATCAAATACCAGATTAAACAGGATTATGAATACTGGGTGAATAAAAACAATGTTCGACCCCTGGACACCCCCCCGACAAAATCGTTGCACCCAAATAAAAGTAAGCCTAAAAAAAATAGAAAAGATAAAAAAGTTGCCGACAGGACACACTGGGATGAAACCGAATATAAGGACAAAATCTGTTTGTTTACCGATGGGGCTTCTTCCGGTAATCCAGGGCCATCCGGAATCGGTGTGCTGCTACGTTATGGGAAACATGAAAAGGAAATCTCAAAATATATCGGCAATGCCACCAACAACATTGCGGAGCTTAAGGCCATCGAAGCCGGTTTGTCAGCCTTGAAAAATATGGATTCCCCTGTCAGACTGTTTACGGACAGCAAATATGCCTATGGACTTCTTGCGCTGAAATGGAAGGCAAGGAAAAACCAGGAAGTGGTGGAATCCATCAAAAAACTCATGAGCAGATTCAAAGACCTTCAAATTATAAAGGTCAGAGGGCATTCCGGTCATCCAGGAAATGAAAGGGCCGATTATTTAGCCACCTCTGCCATTAAGCGAGGCCAAAAGTAGAAACAGGCATTCACGGGTTCATAGGTTCAGGGTTCAAAGGTTACAACCGATGGATACTGCTCCCAATATTAATCAGAATCTGGAATTCTCGTCATACCCCATTGTGTGAAACGGATTTATAGCCAGATGAGGATACGATCCATTTGATACAAGCCGTCTGGGTTTTTTCAACCCTGAACGTTGAACCCTGAACCGCTGAACCTAGGTTATTCTTTCTTTAAGGTTTCGATCTCATCTTTGAGTTCATCTATCTCTTTTTTATATTTTTCAACATCCTCACCAACGTCCTCACCGGACCCGGAATCAGCTACCGGGGTTTCCGCTTCCTTCCCCTCTTTCCAGGTGTCCTTGAGCTCATCAACGCCCAAGTAAATAGCCAGAGCACCTCCGAGCAATAGCATCACAGGAACGGTACCGGCCAGAACGATCAGGAATTGAGGAAACCAAGCCACAATCCCGATCAATCCCAATATCACTGCGATTGCGCCGCCAACTAATGTCTTCATATAACCATGACCTCCTTTCATTTGAATTAAAATTATACTGAATGGAAAAACCGTCTTTAACTGGATGGTGGTGGAAATACCACAATCGAGTGAGTAACGCAAGCCAATAAAATATTGCAAACCATATGTTATTCTGTTAGTTTAAAAAGGAAAACGCTTCCCTACGGATTCCAATCATGCCAAAAAAGGAAAAGCCCGCGCTTTCCGGTGGGATCTTCCCCCGATGGATCAGCAAACGCTTGCAGGGCTCCAATGATCATTTTGCCTGCCTCCTTCCACGGGACATCGGCAGCTTCTCCAACCTGATTCTGAAGCTCTTCTACTCCGGAATTAAATCGGATGAGGAGCAGATGAAAATTGTTCAACGGATGGACAATAATGCGGTTGTAGTTTATGTCACCAAATTCCAGAGTAATTTCGAATACCTCTTCTATTACAACCGCTACCGTGAAAAAAATCTGCCGTTTCCACAGATTGGCTTTGACTACAAAGTATATCTCTGGCAACCGGTGTCACGCATTCTCAGGATTTTGTTTGCTAAGCTGGTTTTCTTTCTTCGGCATCAGACCCTACCCAATCCGTATGACCGCGGGTACCTCAAGCAAGAATTGATCAGCGGTCGATGTGGATTTTTATCGCTGGTCGGTAAAAAAAATTTCTACCGCCGGTTTATCAAGGCGGAAACCGATCCAATCCACTACCTCATCGATATGCAGAAGTCCATTGACCGGCCGATCTATCTGATACCTCAGCTGATGTTTTTCAGTAAAACCGCCCGGCGTGAGAACCCGACTTTAATCGACATCCTGTTCGGACCTGAAGATAAACCCGGTAAGATCAGGCGCCTGTATACCTTGACCAAAACCCCCGGCAGGGTTTTTGTGGAGGTGTCTGAACCGTTAAACCTGAAATACTACCTGCAAACCGCTCAAATCCGGCATCAATCCACGGAATATCAGTCTCTGGTGCTGCGCCGCGATCTGGTGGTGCGGTTAAATCGGCACCGCCAAAGCATCACCGGCCCTATTCGTAAATCCAGCGAGGAGCTGAGGGAGAGTATTCTGACCTCCGGACGTTTTCAGCGATTCATGGATACCTATGCGGAAAACCGAAAAATTCCCATCCAGGAAGTTCATCGCAAGGCAGATGCGCTCATAAAAGAAATCGCCGCGAATTATAAGCCGGCTTTCATACAGATTGCGGCGACGATTGTGGCCTGGATTACGCGTACCATGTTTGACGGGGTTTCAACCAATCATGAGGTTCTCAACAAGGTCAAAAATATGTCTCACAAGGGTCCGCTTATCTTGATTCCCTGTCACAAAAGCCATATTGATTACCTAATCCTCGATTACATCCTGTATCAAAATAACATGCAGGTGCCCCATATCGCGGCCGGAAAAAATCTTTCATTCTGGCCCATGGGTCCCTTATTTCGCAGCGGTGGTGCCTTCTTCCTCCGTCGATCTTTCGGCGGGGCGGTACTCTACTCTAAGGTTTTTGCCGAATATGTCCACAAGCTGCTGGAGGAAGGTTATCACATCGAGCAGTTTATCGAGGGCGGTCGAAGCCGGACCGGTAAACTGCTCATGCCGAAGCTGGGTTTGCTGTCCATCCTCATCAGCGCCTTTAAAAATGATGCCTGTGAGGATATGATTTTCGTACCGATCTATATCGGATATGACAGGATTATCGAAGAAAAGTCCTACCTGCACGAACTTGGCGGCGGGCAGAAGGAAGCGGAGAACTTTTTTCAGGTAATCCGGGCCCGCAAATTTCTAAAAAAACGCTACGGTAAAATATATATCCAATTCCATGACCCCATATCCTTAAACCAGTTGTTAAGCCGCTATAATCAGCCGCTGGGGCAAATGACCTCCAAAGAAAAAAATACCTTGATTCGAAACCTGGGCTATCGGGTGTTAGACGCCATCAACCGGGTATCGGTGGTAACGCCGCACGCAGTGGTTGCCAGTGCGATTCTCAACTTTACTAAAAATACATTCTCTTTTAGCGAGTTACTCGATGTCAATGAAATCTACCTGAATTACCTTGCAGTCCAGAACGCCAAGCTGGCTGACACCCTCGTTTCTGATAGACTGCGGGCCTTTGAACAGGTCATTGATTCATATTCCCAAAGAAAATTCATCGAAAGGATCGAAAATGATAAAAAGGAAAAAGATACTGAACAATATTTTTTAATCAACGAAGACAGACGACTCCACCTGGAATACTACAAAAACAATTGTATTGCGTTTTTCATTCCGGCGGCATACACAGCATTGGCGATCCTCCAGAAAGATACCTTCCGGTTTACCGCACCTGAGTTGCATGATGGATATGCGTTTTGGCAGGGTTTTTTTAAATATGAATTCACTTTTGATGTGGATAGCGGACCTGGGTTTAATGTAAGAAAAACGATCAAAGCCTTCATTGACGAGGGTATTTTGATTCCTCATCAAACCCTGCCCGACACCTACGATGTCACCCCGACGGGTTTTCGCAAATTAAAATTGTTTGCCCTTTTTCTTAAAACCTTTATAGAGTCATACTGGATCGTGCTCAACTACTTCATGCGAAACCCGCAAAACTCGGTAATATCCAAAGATCACTTGAAAAAAATAACCAACAGAGGAAATCGTATGTATAAGCGCAAAGAAGTCGAGCACAAAGAAGCCCTTTCTAAAGTTAGCTATCAAAATGCGGTTGAATTGTTCACCCGCAGCGGCATAAAAGGAACCGAGGACACCGAAAAAATCAAAATTCATGCCGGTGCAATACAAAATGCACTCAAACATTTGCAGCCATGAAAGCACTGATCCTGGCCGCAGGATATGGAAATCGATTACGGCCCTATACCGACCATACACCGAAACCCTTGTTTTCCATTGCCGGTCGTCCACTGCTGGATGTGATTATCGAAAAGCTGCAAAAAGCCGGCTGCAAAGCAGTTATCATTAATACCCATCATTTGCATCACAAAATTGAAGCGTTTCTGGCAGCACGAAAGTACAGCCTTGAGGTAAATACACGTTATGAACCCCGGATCCTCGGGACCGGCGGCGCCATTAAAAACGTGGCTGATTTCTGGGACGATCAGCCTTTTATGGTGATCAATGCCGACATCGTTGCCGATATTGACTTAAAAGAAGTTTATAACGCGCATTGCAGCCATCACCCGCCGGCTACCCTGGTGCTCTGTGACGATCCCGTATTTAACAGCGTTGCCGTCAGACAAAACAAATGGATTACGGGGTTTTTCAATCAAACTGATGACTCAATCTTACCGACGGACAACCTGTTTACATTTACCGGCATCCAGGTTTTGGAACCTCAAGTCCTGAATTATATACCGGACAACTCTTCTTACAGCAGTATCGATGCGTTTAAAAAAATCCTGTCGGATGGCAAAAAGCTCATGGCAATTATTACGCCCAAAGACGGGTGGCAGGATATCGGGACGCCGAAAAGTTATCGACAGGCAGCGATTAAAAATGCGTGGCCCAAAGCTTTCCAGCGGGCTTTCGCAGCCCTCCCCAACGGGCAGATTCAATGGGAGAAGCTCAAGGGGGACGGATCCCAAAGGCAGTGGCATCGTCTGAGAGCAGCACATCAGTCCCTCATCATGGTTGATCATGGTATCCGCCAAACCGCGATGACATCGGAGATCGATTCTTTTGTTCACCTAGGGCGGCATTTATACCACCAGGGTGTTTCCGTACCAAAAATTTACTTCTGCGATACTTTCAGCGGGCTGGTTTTCCTGGAAGATTTAGGCGATGTCCATCTGCAGCAATCTTTAGGATCAAAGAACGATGCGACGGTTATCGGGCTATACAAATCGGTCATTGGGCAGCTCATTAAATTATCCCGTAAGGGTGCCGACAGATTTGACCGAACCTGGACCTACCAGACTCCGGACTACAATCAGGAATTGATACTTGAAAAAGAATGTCGCTATTTTCTGGACGCGTTTTTAAACGGCTATCTCAACTTCAAACAACGTTTTGAGGACTTTCAGGCGGATTTTATTGCACTGGCAGACAAAGCCCTGCAATATCCAACCATGGGATTCATGCACCGCGACATGCAATCGCGAAATATCATGATCAAAGGTTCAGATATTTATTTTATTGATTTTCAAGGTGGACGCATCGGCCCGATTCAATATGATCTGGCCTCCCTGTTGATCGACCCTTATGTTGAAATGCCGAGCTCCGTCCAAGCCCAATTGCTTGACTACAGCATTGAATTGCTGTCGGCGGTAACTGATCTGGACCCGGGAAAATTTCGTTCCTGCTATCACTATTGTAGATTGACCCGCAATCTGCAGATTCTCGGCGCCTTTGCTTTTTTGAGCAAAGTCAAAGGTAAAAAGAATTTTGAAAAATACATACCGGCGGCGGTAAGATCCTTGAGATCCAATCTCGCCGCTGGCGGTCAAAAGGAATTTCCCGCTTTAAACGCGATAACCCGGAAGATTTGCAGTCACATGAACATCAGTTAGTTCGCTTCGCTCACAATTGGAATAGCAGCTAACCAAGACAATGGCCGCAAAAAGTATATTGATTTCAATATATTATAGAAATTCCGAGAAGTAAGGAGACAGAAAATGAACCCAATCAAAGTCATGGTTAATGGACTGCCAGGCAATGTATCCCAGGTAGTGGCCGCACAAATCCTGATGGACGAACGGTTTGAGTTGATACCCTATTCCTTGACAGGCCCGGAAATCCAAGAGCCCGAATATTCCCTTGAAGCCATCACGATGAGGCTCATTCAGCCGGACGCAAGGACGTCGCAAATCGAAGAGGTGGTAAAATCTCATAGAGGGTTTTTGAGTGTGGATTACACCCACCCGTCAGCAGTCAACTCCAACGCCGAATTTTATTGTGGTTGCGGATTACCATTTGTAATGGGCACCACCGGTGGTGATCGTAAAAAGCTTGAGGAAACCGTGGGTTCATCGTCCATTGCCGCGGTAGTCGCGCCCAACATGGCCAAGCAAATTGTTGGTTTTCAAGCCATGATTGAATATGCAGCCGGCACATTTCCGGGTTTATTTCAAGGGTATTCGCTTGAAATACGGGAAAGCCATCAAAAGGGGAAAGCCGACACTAGCGGCACGGCCAAAGCCATGGTCGGATATTTCAACAAATTGGGCCTATCCTTTTCAGAAGATCAAATCCTTAAAATTAGGGATCCCGAGATTCAAAAAACCCAATGGGGTATTCCTGAACAGCATTTAACCGGTCACGGCTGGCATACCTACAGCCTGGTTTCGGAAGATCAGACGGTCCGGTTTGAATTCACTCATAACGTCAACGGCCGTATGGTTTATACCCTCGGCACGCTGGATGCGCTTATATTTCTGTCTGCAAAAGTGGAAATGGGCGTCAAGGGTAAGATGTTTACCATGATCGATGTTTTAAAAGGCATTTAGAATGACGATTGAAAATTGAAAATTGAAGAATTAAGGAATTCTGTCGTTTTTATAGTTTTCTCGTTTGGGCCCTTAAATCTGAATTTTTTCCTCCAGAGGCTGACCTACGACAGTTTTCCGACCCAAAAAATATCGAAGACTACCTCCGGCGGATCCTTTTAAATCGTAAAAAAAGATAGAGCGAAGCGATCCCATCCTTCGTCAATCGTCAATCGACATTCGTCATTCCAAATGTTCGTCAATCTTCATTCCACCCGCCTGTCCGACAACCTCATAGGCTTTTTCCAGCGCTTGATCCAGCATTTGCGGCTGGTTCCCGCCGGCCTGCGCCATGCATGACCTTGGCGCCGGCGGTGCTTCCCAGGACCACAATACCGGACTTGATCTTGTCTTTGAATTGATCGGCCAGATTCCTCAAGGCAGCCGGCGTATCCACCGATACTCTTTGGGCCATCAATTTAACACCGTTTATTGATTTAACAGTTTCGCGCGAGGCATCTGTTTTTTCTGTGGCCAGCTTGGTTTTCAGATGATCCACCTCTTTTTCAAAAGCTTTAACATCCGACATCATTTTTTGGACCCTTCCAGGAACGAATTCTATCTTCTCCTTCAGCAATTGAGCCGTATCCTGTAAAACCCGCGATGTCTTCAGGGTGTATGCCAGGGCGTCCTCTGCGGTTACAGCCTCAATTCGCCTGACCCCCGACGAAACACTGGACTCACTGACTATTCTGAATAGACCGATATCGCCCGTTTGGCCGGTGTGCGTTCCGCCGCAAAGCTCCTTGCTGAAATCTGTCAGGGAAACAACACGTACGCGATCCCCGTATTTTTCCTCAAAGAGAGCCGTTGCACCGGATTTGAATGCATCATCCGCGTCCATTTCCTGTGTGTTCGTTGGGATGTTTTCACGGATACGCTGGTTGACGAGGCGTTCGATGTTGTCCCGGGTATCGCTATTCACCAGGGAGAAATGCGTGAAATCAAAGCGCAGTCTATCCGGGGCCACCAGGGAGCCGGCCTGTTTGACATGATCTCCGAGAACCTGGCGCAATACCGCATGCAGAATATGGGTGGCGGTATGATTCAAGGCAGTGGCCTGGCGTCTGGCACCGTCCACATGCAAGCTGACCGCCGCACCTTTTGGGATCCGACCGGAAATCACTTTACCCTTGTGTATGATAAGTCCGGTGGGATCTTTAACCGTGTCCTGCACGGCCATTTCAAAATCGGATCCGGTTATCGTACCGGCATCACCGATCTGCCCGCCGGCTTCTGCGTAAAACGGGGTCACTTCCGTCACGACTTCAATCTGCTGGCCAGGCTCGGCCTCGGTGATCTCATGGCCGTCAGCCACCATAACCAATATTTTGGAGTCAGCCGTCAGGGTCTGGTATCCCACAAATTCGGGTTTGACCCCCCGGGCTGAAAGGTGTTTATAGGCATCGCTGATTTCGTCAAAGGTCGCCACAGACCTGGATCGGGTCCGCTGCCGCTCCATGGCCTGATCAAATCCGACCATGTCAAGGCTCATATTTTCATCCCGGATGACGTCCTGCACGATATCCACCGGGAATCCGTAGGTGTCGTACAATTTGAATATAACCTCCCCGGGTATGCAGTTTCGACCGTCGCCTTTAATCTCTGATAGGCAATCGTTTAAGAGCTTCAGGCCGGTGTCCAGGGTTTCCATAAACCTGATCTCCTCATTTTTAATAACATTGGTGATAAAAGCAGATGCCTCGGAAAGTTCGGGATAAGCCTGCTTCATGATGTCAAACACTGTCTCGGCGGTTTGGTAAAGAAATGGCCGCTTGAGCCCGATATTGCGACCGTAGCGAATCGCTCGACGCATGATTCTGCGCAGCACATAGCCCCGTCCCTCATTGGAGGGCAAAATGCCGTCGCCGATAAGAAATGCAGCCGCGCGGCTGTGATCTGCAATCACTTTCAAAGCCACATCGGTCTCAGGGGACTCACCTAGTTTTCTTTCAGCCAGATTTTCAGCTTTTTCTATGATCGGCCGGATGAGATCCGTGTCATAATTGGTCGGTACATTCTGAATGATCGTCACCATGCGTTCAAGCCCCAAACCGGTATCGATGCTCGGTTTGGGCAGCGGGGTCATTTCCCCGGAAGCATCACGGTTATACTGCATAAACACCAGGTTCCATATTTCCAGATACCGATCGCAGTCGCAGCCGGCGGTGCACTCCGGCCGTTCACATCCGTATTGCTCACCGCGATCCATCAGAATCTCCGAACACGGCCCGCACGGTCCCGTATCACCCATGGACCAGAAATTATCTTCCTCACCCAATCTCACAATGCGGTCCTCCGGCAGACCAATCAGTTTATGCCAGAGATCATAGGCGTCATCATCATCGAGGTAAACCGATGCCCACAGTTTGTCTTCCGGCAATCCATACCCATTGGTTAAAAGGTCCCAGGCATATTCAACAGCGCCCTTCTTGAAATAATCGCCGAAGGAAAAATTACCGAGCATCTCAAAAAACGTGTGGTGCCGCGCGGTATAGCCGACATTCTCCAGATCATTGTGCTTGCCGCCGGCACGAACGCATTTTTGGGATGTGGTTGCCCGGGCATAGCCTCTTTTTTCCTCGCCCAGGAACAGGCGTTTGAATTGCACCATTCCGGCATTGATAAAAAGCAGCGTGGGATCTTCCTGGGGCACCAGTGAGGCGCTTCGAACAATCTGGTGATCATGTGTTTTAAAATATTCAAGAAATTGTCTGCGTATATCGTTTCCTGTCATCTAAATCTCCGGTTTTGTGTTACGGGTTGCGCGTTTCGGGTTGCGAGTTACGGACAAAAAGGGCTTAGAAAAGGGCATCGCGCATAGAGTAAGACATCGCTCAATGGAAGGTGCAGGAGGATCAAAAGATTTGAGGGTATGAACTATCCATGCAATCTGATTTCCGGCATCCGTAATCTGTTTTCTGTCCTCTGTTTTCTGTCCTCTGTTTTCTGTCCTCTGTTTTCTGTCCTCTGTTTTCTGCCCTCTGTTTTCTGTCCTCTGTTTTCTGTCCTCTGTTTTCTGTCCTCTGTTTTCTGTCCTCTGTTTTCTGCCCTCTAATGTCATGTTGCGGGTTGCGCGTTACAGGTCGAAGGTTTTGAACTTTTCTTCGCTTTGAGCCTTAAGCCTTGAGCCTTGAGCCTTATCCGCTTTCAGCTTTCAGCCTTGAGTCCTCCAGAAAGACGGCGGATCTTCGACCCTGAGCTTCTGCTTCTTTCCGCATTCCTCATTT
>CALZJV010000043.1:35790-52734 GCA_945787595.1 uncultured Desulfobacterales bacterium
TCCTTTTTTTTCACGAACCCCAGGGCTTCCTTGGATTTTTGGAATATATCGTCGTAGATATCTTGGTTATCGGCAAGAAACCGTTTGACATTTTCACGCCCCTGGCCGATTCGTTCTCCTTGGTAGGAATACCATGACCCGCTCTTATCGACGATGCCGGCGTTCACTCCCACGTCAATCAGATCTCCCGTTTTGGAAATCCCTTCACCGTAGGTAATGTCAAATTCCGCTTCCGTAAACGGCGGGGCCATCTTATTTTTAACCACGCGCACCCGGGTGCGGTTACCGATGACGTCCTGCCCATTCTTGATGGCGCCGATTCTGCGAATGTCGAGTCTCACCGAAGCGTAAAATTTCAATGCATTGCCCCCGGTGGTGGTTTCCGGGTTACCGAAGACCACGCCGATTTTCATGCGGATCTGATTAATGAAAATAACGGTTGTCATGGTTTTGCCGATGGTACCGGTCAATTTTCTCAGTGCCTGGGACATGAGTCTGGCCTGCAGGCCCATATGGGAGTCCCCCATCTCACCTTCGATTTCAGCTCGTGGCACCAGGGCCGCCACCGAGTCAATCACAAGGATGTCAATGGCACCGCTTCTGACCAGCATATCGGCAATTTCGAGAGCCTGTTCACCGGTATCCGGCTGGGCCACCAGCAATTCATCACAATCGAGGCCCAGTTTTTTGGCATAGCCGATGTCCAGGGCGTGTTCGGCATCGATAAAGGCCGCGATACCATCATTTTTCTGAGCTTCTGCCACCGCGTGCAGGGCCAGGGTTGTTTTACCGGAGGCTTCAGGCCCAAAAATTTCTACAACCCGGCCACGGGGCAACCCTCCGATACCCAGCGCTTTGTCCAGTGACAGGGCACTGGTGGAAATTACCGGTACTTCCATAACCGGTCTGCTTCCCAGTTTCATGATGGAGCCTTTGCCGAACTGACGCTCAACCTGGGCCATTGCAGTGACCACGGCCTTTTCTTTATCTGCTGAAATAGACATAAGTTCTTCCTCCTGCTATGAATGACGAACGACGAATGTCGAATGTCGAATTAAGGATTGCTGTTTATTTTTGGATTAATCAGGCTGATATATAGTTGACGGAGCGAAGCGACATCCTTCATTTGTCATTAGACATTCGTCATTCCATAGGTTCGTCACTCCTCATTCTTTATTCGACATTAGTCATTTAAATGCGGCCTGCCGTAAATGAGAGTAAATCGCACCTGTCGGTTTCAAATCGCTTTTATACAAAATGATCCGTCTGGCAGTGAACTCTTCACTATATAGATTTGCATATTCCCGTATGATTTGGCGGATCGTGTTCGGGTCGACGGTCTGCTTGAAACGACCCAGGGTCAGATGTCCTTTAAACGGTCTTTTTTCCTTTTTAAAACCCAGGGCCGCCAGGTTTTCCTCCAGCACTCGCTGCACAGCGAAAAGCAACTGAATTTGTCCCCCAAGTCCCACCCAGATGACCCGGGGGCGTTTGATTCCCGGAAAAACGCCGACCCCTCTGGCAACCAGATCAATGGCCGCAAAATTGTCAACGGCATCCATCATAGCCCCACCGATTTTATCAGTGTCGCCAGGATCGATATTTCCTATAAATTTTAAGGTCAGATGAATGTTTTCCGGTCGCACCCACTTTGCCTGCAGCCGCATCGATTTTAGATCTTCCTGCACTTTATCCAGCAACGAAATAACCGATGGCGGCAGTTCTAATGCGATGAAGGTGCGTATGGTCGAAGCCATGTTATATCATTGAAAATTGACTACTGAAGATTGATAATTTAAGGCATTCTATCCATTTTAATTAAATTTAGGGTTCAACATCTCGTTCCAGAGTACGCTAGCTTCCAGGACAAAAAAAGTAAAACTAAGATATCACGAATCCATTTTCCGGCTCCCGCATACAGGCTTAAATTCTGCAATTATTGGCAGAATGCCTGAGCGCAGCGAATTCCGCAAATATTCATTCTTCATTCTTCAATATTCAATCCCCTAGCTCGGCAGTGTAAACTGCGGCTCTCCAAGGGTGAATTTCCCTTGGGAAATCTTAATTTTTAGAATTTCGGCGATCTTTCTGGCCCTGACCAGGCTGGACATGGGAACCGTTGGAATCTCTTTTCCATTGAGCTTGATAGCGCCGCTTTTGAGTTCGGCATAACTCACCTGACCGTAACTCTTGGAAATGCCTTTGGGATAATCATTGCCGTAGTCGATGATTTGGGTGAAGATATCTTCATCGGATATGGCAGTATAGCCCGCTATTTCTTCATTCAAGATGGGAATGGGGATCCCCAAGCCCACCGCCAGGGAACAGCCGTAGCCCTGGATACTCACCCCGACCAGCCATTGTGAACTCATCTTTTTCATATCCCCCATGACCCAGAGAGTCCCGGCCGGCGAGACGGGCACTCCCTTTTTGGTTCTTTCAACTGAGGGTTTATGCTGGGTACCGTGCCAGGTAACATACCCCTCTCCACCGCCCAAAAAAATCCGCGTGCCAAGTCCGATGGTCTTATAGTAAGGATCATTGAACAAGGGACTCAATTGACCGGCCGAGCAGTAATTGGCATTGCCGCCTCTGGGCTTCAATGCCCCCATATAAGTGTAAATTGTCTTATTCGTGAGGTTAACGGCACAGTTGTAATTTTGATATCCGTTTCTGGGATTGCAAAGCGTTGCCTGCGGCAATGTCTTCAAGGAAATTTCTTTTTCCACCAGTCGGTTTGGATAACAGTCGGTGCCGTATGCAGTGGCCTTGAGATGGACCTTTTTCCCGGCAACCAGATCCTGAATGACATGACCGCCCCCATAGTTAAATTCCCCGGGATAAACTTTATTCAGTGGATCGTCCTCACAGGTTTCCGTGGCCCCGAGATAGCAGTCGACAGCCGCGATGCCGGCATAAGCCGGAACTTTATTCAACCACACCCTGGAAGCCTTGATGGTGGGAGCCGAATGGCCGAAATTGATGAACGCACCTGACGAACACATGGGAGCAAAGGTCCCGGTCGTCACCACATCCACCTGATGCGCAGCTTCGACAGGTCCCTCGCTTTTAACAATATCGATAATCTCTTCTGCTGTCACGACAACGACGTCACCGGATTTGATTTTTTGATTGATCTCCTGAATGGTTTTGCCAACTTTATATTTTCTCATACCGCATCACTCCCGCTTCATGCCGGTACCGACCCGATCTATTTTTGATAACACGTTGTGTTGAATCCATTTTGCATCCCACCACTCGACAGGATTGACAAATGTATCATGAATCAGCATGCTGAAGTGCAGGTGGTCGCCGCCCGCCAGTCCGGTGAAACCGGTTCGGCCCAAAATATCACCCTTGGATAATTTATCCCCAACCTTCACACCGATGTGACTCAGATGGGCATACATACTAAACAGACCAAAGCCGTGATCCACGATTGCTGTTTTTCCATAAATTCCCAGAGACTCTGCTAAAATTACAATCCCGGCATTGGCTGCCGGCACAGGGCTGCGGGCTACGGATGCCAGATCGATCCCCATGTGCACCTGTCGATCGATCTCCCTGCCATTGTAAAAATACACCCGGTGATCCGCAAATTTCGCCCGGGTGGCGGATTTCGGCAATCTTAGAAAATCACCCTGCCAGTGCATTTTAAAGCCGGTATTCCGACACACTTCAACGATTTTCCGATAATTGGCCTCACGAAGATCTCGGTTGATTTTAAGAAACTTGTCCACCAGAGACGAGTTCGTATCCTGGGAAATCTGTGAAGAAAAATTCGGCATTTTCTTCTTCAAAAAACCATCGGTTATGTTGATACGGTCCTGCCTAAAAACTTTTCGCCGCAAATGGTAGTTCAAGCCGCTTTTGGCCTGGTTTCCTGCTAAATCTGCGACGTTTAAAGATATCGCTGTATCAGTATCCTGCTGGTATCCCAGTGCCATAAATGCAAGGTAGACATTGGGATCATTAAAAAATCCCGTGTGGCCCGGATAAAAACTGTCTCCAACCTGGACACCGCCTCGTGAGCAGGTTTCAGAGGTACGAAAAATCACCAGCCCTGCTCCTCCCCGGTTGATATTGTGTGCACGACTCAAAACCTCGATTTCAGGTGGACGGGTGTCGATCACCACCTTTTTTTCGGTATAGGTTTTGTTCCCCTTCCACCAGTCACGCCATGAATAATCCGATACAACCGTCCGCAGAATCGCTTCACCGTCAGCAATCCCTAGTACAGCGGGCTCTATCTGGATCTTAACGGACGTCTCATGGACTTTTCCGCCTTTAAAAAAACCGGCGGAAGGAAACTTCTCATCGTACAGAACAGTATCCTGACCGTCTTTTAAAAGGCCCACCCAGAGCTTTCGCAAACCACTTTTGGAGTCGGAAACTGCAAGGGTGAATTCCTGAGTTTTACCCAGATGGGCAGAAGGCAAATTCAAATTTATGGCAGGTTTTTCTGTCTCCAGGCGACCCCACAAAAACCATCCGCCGGGCACCACGACGATCAAACACATAATTGCGATCAGCCAAATTTTGCTATGTTTTTTATCAGATCCCAATGGATTTAATCAGTTCCTTTCCAAAAATATAATCTTTCTAAATAGCAGTTAGCCCATTGATAATCAAGGCCTGTTTTCGATTCTTGACTTTTGGCACGCTGCAAGATAAATTAGTCCACCGGCGCCAATTCATTTTAATCCATAAAAAAGATAAAGCGAAGCGATTCCATCATTCGTCATTCGAAAATCGTCATTCGTCATTCAATTGCATATGTCAAATATAGTAAGAGCAGGTGATATCGTCATCGGCCGCGGGTCGCCTCTGGTCCTCATTTCAGGCCCCTGCGTCATCGAAAATTATGAGACGACCCGGGAGATTGCAGGCATTCTCAAGGAGATTACATCAACGCTTGAGATGCCTTTTATATTTAAAGCTTCCTATGATAAAGCCAATCGCACTTCAGTTACAGCCTTCAGGGGGCCGGGATTAAACGACGGTCTCAGAGTCCTCAAGGAAATTAAAGAAGAACTCGGTATCCCGATCCTTTCAGATGTACACCGCATCAGCGAGATCCCTGCGGCGGCACGGATATTGGACATTGTCCAGATCCCTGCTTTTTTATGCCGCCAGACCGACGTCATTGTCGAGGTGGCAAAAACCGGTAAACCAGTGAACATCAAAAAAGGACAGTTTCTGGCGCCCTGGGATATTGCCAATGTAATTGAAAAAATCACCTCTGCCGGAAACCGCCGGATTTTAATTACTGAGCGTGGCACAATGTTTGGTTATAACAACCTGGTAGTGGATTTTCGTGGTTTTATGATTATGCGCAAAATCGGCTATCCAATAATTTTTGATGCCACCCACAGTGTTCAGCTGCCCGGTGGAGCCGGTGCAAGCTCCGCAGGACAGCGGGAATATGCGCCCGTGCTGGCCAGAGCTGCGGCGGCGGCGGGAGCAGACGGCATTTTCATGGAAGTTCATTCTAATCCGGACGAAGCTCTCTGCGACGGTCCAAATTCCTTAAAACTCGATACCATACATGAGTTGCTCTCCCAGCTTAAATCGATCCACACTATCGCCAGTGGCTGCTGACGCTTGGAACTTAGTTCGCTTCGCTCATCCGCCGGAGGCGGAGAATAATAAAATGAAAAATCCTGTATCGTTGGAAAAATTGAAGTGCATCGAACTCCTGCTGCTGGATGTGGACGGTGTGCTCACAGATGGCGCCATTATTTACAGCGATGACGGCAGTGAAACAAAAATTTTCAATGTGAAAGATGGCCTCGGTTTAAAGCTGGTGATGGAAGCCGGTATAAGCGTCGGTATTGTGACCGGCAGAATATCACCGGCCCTTGATCACCGCTGCCGTGACCTTGGTATACGATATGTATTTGAGGGCATCCAGGACAAAGCGAAAATACTTGAAAAAATCGCCAAACAAACTGGGGTTGCCCCTGAACACACGGCCTATATAGGGGATGATCTGCCGGATCTGTCACTGATGCGACGCGTAAAGCTGTCAATTGCCGTGGCCGATGCTCATAAGACCGTCCTCGAAAATGCGGATTGGACGACCTCAGCGGCAGGGGGGTGTGGCGCTGTTAGAGAAGTATGCGAAGCGCTGCTGAAAGCCCAAGGGAAATGGGAAAAATTGATTGATCAGTTTTAGGCCCTTATCGCGGTTTTACTGAAAACACGTTGTAAGGAACGTTAGGTTTCAGGTGTCAGTGTTCAGGTTTCAGGATCTTGCGACTCGCCTTCCTGACACCCCTGGCCCAGAACTAACCTTGTGTGAATCTGGAAGATAGGACAATATTGGGATCTCTTGCAACGAAAAGTGAGAATCCGTCATATCGCACCAGGGCGGGCCGAAACCTGACACCTGAAACCTGAACACTGAAACCTGTATTTAACTATGGTTTGGTCTCGGCTAAAGAAAACTAAAAAATTAAGCATATTTTTACTGATTGTCATCCTGTCGGCCGTTGGTATGATTGTGAGTGTTTTCATCGGCTACCGCCAGGTCTCCACTGCACCCGAGCTGTTGCTTACCTCCATCAAAGAAGGAGCCAATCTGTCGCTGGGAAAGATCCGGCAAACCGCCACCCGCGACGGCATAAAAGAATGGAGTCTCGAAGCCGATTCCGCCAATTATATGGAGGCTGAAAACAAAGTCGATTTAAAAAAACTGGCGGTGACCTATTTCCTTGAAGACAATCGCGAAGTTTACCTGGAAGCCGATCAGGGAATATTACAAACCGATACAAATGACATTGAAGTTTCAGGTAATGTTGTGATAAGAAATGATGAGTATCAGATGAAGACTGAACATCTGAACTATGATCACGGCCAGCGTATCATTATTTGCGACCAATCGATCCGGATTTGGGGGCAAGATGGCGAACTCAAGGCGGAGTCCGCTAAATATGATTTAAACGCCGACAAAATTGTTCTAAAGGGAAATGTCGTTGCCACGGTCTCCCCGGATTTTTCGGCAATCCCGGGCAGGGGTAAGCCCTGATAGCCCAGCCCAAGCTCATTTAGCATATACTTTTAGTTCGAAAGAAATAATATCACCACGAAAAACACGAAAGACACTAAAAAAACAAATCTTATTCTACAAATATTTCGTGTGTTTTGTGTATTATATGTATTTTGTGGTTAAAAAATAGAACTGTAAGCTGTCAAAAGCTATATCTGGAAATCTATATGATAGCCCTGAAAATCAATCGGGCCCGTCGTGTGAATATGGTTGCAATTTTTAAGCATTTCAACTAAACTAAAAAAATTGTCATTGCTGGCACTTAAATTGCAGAGTAAAGGCTTTCAGATAATGTTTTAGGCAAAGATTGAGATGGAATAGGATTCATATCCAGAACGCTTCAATGGACGAATATAGCAATGCTCGACCATTGAAGTCACGCGACATATATACCCTGAAACTAACATAATCGTTTAATTAGAGTCCCTTTTGAAAAACACATAAGAAACAACACCTACGGATAATATGGCACTTGAACTGCGACAACAACTCAAACTGACTCAGCAACTAATTATGACGCCGCAACTGCAGATGGCGATTAAGCTATTGCAGTTATCCAGGCTGGAGCTCATGGATACGATTCAAACGGAACTGGAGGAAAATCCGGCCTTGGAGGAAGTACCGGAAGGCACCCTCACCGAGCAATCGACCGAACAAGCGGAGGCCAGCACCGACGAAAGCTCTGAGGTCAAAGAAGTTACCATTGAAGAAAAAATCCAGGAGGATATTGATTGGAGCAACTATCTTGACGAGTATAATACTCCCGGACGGGTTCATCATGAATCGGAAGACAGGGACACACCGAGGTTTGAATCCTTTATCGCCAGCAATGAATCATTAAATGATCATTTGCTGTGGCAATTGCTAATGACCAAACCGGATAAGGAAGAAGAGAGGATCGGCAGCCTTATTATCGGTAATCTGAATAAGGATGGCTACCTGGATGTTTCGGTTGAAGAAATTGCGATTACGAGCGGCTCGACGCCTGAAAAGATCGAGGAAATTCTATCAATTCTTCAGACCTTTGATCCCATCGGGGTTTGCGCCCGGGATCTGAGCGAATGCCTGCTGATACAAGCAAAATTTCTGGGTCTGGATGACACCATAGTGATCGATATCATTACCAATCACCTATCCAATCTGGAAAAGAAAAATTACAAGGCTATCTGCAAAGCACTCAAAAAGAGCATGGATGAGGTTGTTTCAGCGATTAATGTCATCAAAAGTCTGGAACCCAAGCCCGGCAGACAGTTCAGTGATGAAACACCTCAGTATATCAATCCGGATATTTACGTCTATAAACTTGAAAATGAATTCGTCATCATGCTCAATGACGACGGCATGCCGAAATTGCGTGTAAATTCCTTTTACAAAAGCTCAATCTCGCGCGGCAAGAATATCTCCGGGGAGGCCGAGGACTACATCCAGGAGAAAATGAGATCTGCTGCCTGGCTGATCAAAAGCATCCATCAACGCCAAAAAACCATTTATAGGGTGATGCAGAGTATTTTGGGCTTTCAAAGGGAATTTTTTGACAAAGGCATTGCCTATCTTAAGCCCATGGTGCTTAGAGACGTAGCCCAAGACATTCAAATGCATGAATCCACCATCAGCCGGGTTACAACCAACAAATATGCTTTTACCCCCCAAGGTATTTATGAGTTAAAATATTTTTTCAATAGCTCTATTAGACGGTCCCAGGGCGGGTCGATTGCTTCTGCCAGCGTTCAGGATAAAATCAGACAAATCATTGCAGGTGAAAATCCGAAAAAACCTTACAGTGATGATAAGATTGCCCAGATCTTGAAAGAAGATCAGATTAACATCGCGCGCAGGACCGTTGCCAAATATCGTGAGATGTTGAAAGTATTGTCATCCAATAAACGCAAACAAATTTAGGGAGAGCATAGAATATGCAAACATCCGTCACCTTCAAAAATCTTGACCCTTCTGAACATTTGAAAGCATATGTAAGTGACAAACTGGATCGCTTCGACAAATTTCTTGACAATCCGGCCGAAGCCAATGTCGTCCTTGCTGTCGAAAAATTTCGACACATCGCTGAAATCAACATCGCCGGAGATAAGCTTAGTATAAATGGTAAAGAAGAAACCATTGACATGTATTCCGCCATCGACATGACCTTGGATAAGCTTGAAAAACAAATAAAAAAAAGTAAAGAAAAAATAAGAGAACGTCGATCTGCAGCTAAAAATCGCAGTCGGTCCATTCTTGAGGAGGCAGAGAATCTGCCGGAAGATGAAACTGAAAGGCAGGTAAAAGTTAGAAATATAGAGTATAAACCCATGGATGTTGAGGAAGCTGTATTGCAGATGGATTTGATTGAGGACAATTTCCTGGTGTTCACCAATGCAAGGTCCGATCAGATCAATGTGCTGTATCGACGCAAAGATGGTCACTATGGCTTGATTCAGCCCAGTTCATGATTATAGTTAGCGCTTGATCAATTAGTATTTCATGTGCGGACCGCCGTATGGTATTGATAATATGAAAATTTGCGACGTTTTAACTATAAATTCAATTTTGCCCGATTTAAGAGCCCGGAACAAAAAAGGAATCCTGGAAGAACTCGTGGTTCCGGTGGCTGAAATTACCGGTGTCAGCCAGAAGGATCTGGCCAAAGTCCTCATGGAAAGAGAACGGCTCGGAAGCACCGGCATTGGCGGCGGGATCGGTATTCCCCACGGAAAGATGAAAAATCTCGAATCACTTGTTCTTGGATTCGGCCTGAGTCGAAAAGGTGTCGATTTTGAATCCCTGGATGGCCAGCCGACCCACATCTTTTTTCTCCTGGTCACGCCGGAAAACTCCACCGGTCTTCACCTGAAGCTATTGGCCCGAATTTCACGAATCCTAAAAAATGACCCGTTCAAAAGCAGGCTGATGGATGCTGCTGACAGCGACGAAATATTAGGTATTATCAAAGAGGAGGATGAAGAATTTTAGCCGTATAGTCTTCCGGATAAATTTATTGGACTGCGTTATCAGTCGCCCCCCTTCAACAACTTACTATTTGTACCCCTTACTCAGGGGGGCCCCTTCTAATCCTTGCCAAAAACATTATCTAAAGGCCTGGATATCTAGATCTAAAGTGAAAAATATATCCATTATTATAATTACAGGACTTTCAGGCTCTGGAAAGAGCACAGCCATGGCTGCGCTGGAGGATGCCGGATTCTACTGCATTGACAATATGCCGGTGGATCTTCTGCCGAAATTTCTGGAAATGCCGATGGAACCCGATTCTGAAATCACCGGAATCGCCCTGGTAATGGATTTGCGGGAGAAAAGCTTTCTCGCCAAATACAGTGCGGTATTCAATAAGCTTAAACAAAAAGGATATCATTTCGAGATTCTCTTTCTTGGGTAATCAACACCTCCAAGTTCAATGTTCATGAGCTCAAATCCAAGATTCTCGATATCGCCCAAAGAAGTAAAGAACTTGTTCCGATGCAGATCAATGTTCTCTCTTTCGGTTTTAAGCACGGGGTCCCTAATGATGCCGACTTGATCATGGATGTGCGGTTTCTAGTAAACCCATATTTTATTCCGGACTTAAAAGATCTTGATGGAGAAACAAAAGAGGTCAGGGATTTTGTCCTCAATCATGATCAAACTCATGATTTTCTTAAGAGATATCAGGATCTGCTTGACTATTTAATCCCGCTGTACGAAAAAGAGGGAAAGGCCTATTTAACCATTGCACTCGGATGTACCGGTGGTCGGCATCGATCCGTAACCATTGCCAGGACCATATACGAACATATTCGTGCCATGGGAAAAACAGTGGGACTTAATCACCGCGACCGAACCCAGCCTGTATAGATCAGAGATATCCCAACAATCCAATAACAAGCAAAATAAGAGAAAATGGTGATTTATGATCGGTATTGTTATTGTAACACATTGCCAGCTCGGAGAGGCGTTGATAGGGGCGGCTGAGTTTATTATCGGCCACCGACCCGAATCTTGAATGAAAACGCAGAAAAATTACGCAACAAAATTTCCCAAGGAATAAAAAATGTTAAAGGGCAGGACGGCGTCCTTATTCTGACGGATATGTTCGGGGGTACCCCCTCCAACTTAAGTTATTCATTTCTCGAGGAAGGTCGCATTGAGGTATTATCCGGTGTCAACCTCCCGATTTTGATCCAGGCTGCCAGTATGCGCAAAAAAATGAAACTCGATGAATTTGTGTCAAACCTGGAATCCTTCGGCAAAAAGAGTATATCCCTGGCCAGCGGAATCTTGAAGGGCAACAAGCGGAGCTAAACCGTGAACTGGTGGCGGATCGCGACCATAAATAGGATCGACCTTGATCCGATCCTATCGATTGAGCAGCTCTCATTTCAATGGCCTTGGGGCCGAGTTTCTTTCGAGGACGAGCTGTCCAGTCAAAACGCCAGCAGTTATGCGGTCAGATCAGCCCAGGCGGACAAAGAATCGCAGATAGTTGCATATGCGTTTTTACGTCGGGTGGCGGATGAACTGCACATTTTAAAAATCGCTGTAACTCCAGCCCTGCGAGGCCTTGGGATTGCCACCTGGTTTCTTAACCGATGCTTCACCATTGGCAACCAGCAGGGAGCGAACTCAGTTTATCTTGAAGTACGCCCCTCAAACATCGCGGCGATCAAACTCTATGAAAAGCTCGGCTTTAATGAGGTCGGACGTCGCCCTAATTATTATGCCGATTCAAAGGAAGACGCATTGCTGATGATGAAAAAACTGGCAAAAGCGCTGCCAACCGCTAAGGATTTAGAAGTCGCAGAGATTTTTACTTAAAATTATCATAAAATATAAAGGAGGATAAATGAGTATTAAACTAGGAATCAATGGTTTTGGTAGAATCGGACGGATGATATTGCGAGCATCTCTGAATCATTCCGATGTGGAGGTTGCGGCCATTAATGATCTGACCGATTCGAAAACAATGGCCTATTTATTGAAATATGACTCTGTCCACGGTCGGCTGGATAAAGATATCACAGCCACGGAAGACAGTATCGAGATCGACGGCAAATCTATTGCAATCCGGTCCGTTAAAGACCCGGAAAATATCGGCTGGGGCGATCTAGGCGTGGACATTGTGGCCGAAAGCACCGGAATCTTTCGGGATCGAGAGAGGGCCGCCAAACATCTGACAGCCGGCGCCCGCAAAGTTATCATCTCCGCACCGGCCGGTGATCCGGATATCACGATTGTCATGGGGGTCAACTCCAACCAGTATGATCCCCGTCAGCACCATATCATCTCCAACGCCTCGTGCACCACCAACTGTCTGGCGCCGGTCGCCAAAGTGCTGCTCGAAAATTTTGGTCTTCAGCATGGGTTAATGACCACCATCCACTCTTATACGGGAGACCAGCGTTTGCTTGATTTTCCCCACAAAGACCTGCGCCGGGCCCGGGCTGCGGCACTTTCAATGATACCCACCACCACGGGTGCCGCCAAAGCTGTGGCTCTGGTGCTTCCCGAGCTTTCTGGCAAGCTTAACGGCCTTGCCATCCGGGTGCCGACGCCCAATGTATCCCTCGTAGACCTGGTTGCAACGATTGACAAATCCGGTGTGAACGTTTCGGATGTAAACCAGGCCTTAAAGCAGGCATCCGAAGAATCCCTGTCCGGTATCCTGGGCTATAGTGATGCCCCCCTGGTCTCAATTGATTTTAACGGGTCATCCTTGTCCTCCATCGTGGATGCGCCCACCACCTACGTGGTCGACAACCTGGTCAAAGTGCTTTCCTGGTATGACAATGAGGCCGGGTATTCCAATCGGATGGTGGATCTGGCGGCGATGGTAGGTGCAGAGCTGTAGAAACAGAAGACGGAAATCAGAGGTCAGAGGACAGAAAACGGAGGGCAGAAGATTAAAAATAAAAATAGGATGACATCTATTTTTCTTGCCTCTGAATGCTGATTTCTGTAATCCGACCTCTGTCATCTGTGTTCTGCCATCTGTTCTCTGTCATCTGTTCTCTGTCATCTGATAATAAAGGAGATCGTAAAATGGATAACCGTATTCCGCTAATAGCCGGAAACTGGAAGATGCATAAAACATCATCAGAAGCTGCTGAAACAGCCGGCCAGCTTGTCACACTGGTTGCAGACACCAAGGATGTCGATATCATGATCGCACCAGTGTTCACCGCCCTTGATCCGGTTTCAAAAATTGTAAAGAACAGCAGGGTGGGACTGGGAGCCCAAAATTTGCACTGGGAAAAGGAGGGGGCTTATACCGGAGAAATATCCGCGGAAATGCTGGTATCTGCCGGATGTCAATATGTGATCATCGGCCATTCGGAGAGGCGTCAGTTTTTTGGTGAAACCGATGAAACCGTTAACAAAAGAATCCGTGCAGCCATCAATGCTCAGTTGATTCCAATTTTTTGCGTGGGCGAAACGGAAGCCGAACGCGACGCCGACCAGACATTTTCTGTACTTGACAAACAAGTAAGAAAGGGGTTAGAAGGATATCTCGCAGATGATTTGGGTACCCTTGTGATTGCCTACGAACCGGTTTGGGCCATCGGCACTGGAAAAACAGCCACCAGGGATCAGGCTCAGGAGGCCCATCAATATATCCGGTCTTTGGTTGAGACGGATTTCGGCGCCGCCCTTTCTAATGGCGTTAGAATCTTGTATGGGGGCAGCGTCAAACCGGATAATGTCGCTCAACTGATGCAAATGGATGCGGACTCTTTCAGCCGGATCATTAAATTTAAATAGGGTTTTTAGGGACACAGATTATCGCAAATAAACACAGATAAATAATTCAGGGATTCAGGAATTCAGGCATTTAAAATCAGGTTTTTTCTTCTTTAAATTCCGCATTCCGCATTCCAAAATCCAAATTCAAAATTTTTAAGAAAAATTTATTATGTCGATATTACTTCTCATCATCCATATTGTCGTAAGTATTGCGCTGATCATGATCGTCTTGCTCCAAACAGGAAAAGGGGCAGATATGGGAGCAGCCTTCGGTGGCGGTTCCAGCCAGACCCTGTTCGGCAGCACCGGAGCGTCTACATTTTTAAGCAAAGCCACAACCGCGGCAGCCATTATTTTCATGGTCACATCACTTGGGCTTGCTTACCTGTCCAGTCATCGCACCGGGGAATCGGTCGTGACCGGCACACCGGCGCCCGTCTGTCCAGTCATCGCACCGGGGAATCGGTCGTGACCGGCACACCGGCGCCCGTCGAGAGTCAGGCGGTACCCGATGCAGCCCCACCGCCGGCAACCGGAAGCGGTGATGCCAAACCGGCAGAGTAGAAACTATCCGGCTATTCGTACATTTTTAAAACGTGCCGAAGTGGTGGAACATGGTAGACACGCTATCTTGAGGGGGTAGTGGCCAAAAGCCGTGCCGGTTCAAGTCCGGCCTTCGGCACCAAAATTTATTAATAATTAAAGGGGGTTGTCTTATCGACAACCCCCTTTTTATGTGTGACAAATGTGTGACAAAACAAATGCGCATAATATTGCACATTATCCGGTTTTCCGCCCGCCGATTTGAACAACCTTTCCCTGCATCTCCCGCACTTTCCGATAAACCAGGATGCTCTTGTTTTTTTCCGCCTGGATGTAACGCAGCGCCGCCTTGTTCGTCTTGTGCAACGAGCCGGCCGTCATGATCTCCTGGCGGGAAAAATGCTCTCCCAACGCTGTTGCCGTGCTGTGGCGTGTACCGCCGTAAAGGTCCACACCCTCGACCTTTAAATTGCGGCAGGCTTTTTTCCACCATTTATACAGATAATCCTTCCCGAACTGACCTCCCGGCTTCACGGCGCCGTTGCCTTTGACATGCCGAAAAAAGAACACATCGGGCAGTGCCGTGGGCATCGATTTGTAGAGGCTGATATCCTCTTCCAGGATGGCCACCAGCTTGGGCTCACGTTCTTTTGTGGTCTTCGGCGGCAACACGAAAAACCCGCTTACATTGATGTCCCTCTCCCGCAGCTGGCGCAGTTCGTTCGGGCGGATCGCGATATAGGTGGCCAACCACTTGATTCCGATCCATATCTTGGGATTGATATGGTAACTGATCCGTTTGACCTCCTCTATGATCTCCTGCTGCAATTCCAGGTCGATGATGTTCCGCCAGCCCAACTCGAAATCACATTCGGGAAACGCCGGAATCGGAATCTTTTCACGCTTTTTGAGCCACTTGAAAAAGCCGAGCAAAGCCGACTTTGCGTTGGCGCGGGTCTTCTCCGACACGGGAAGTCCATAAAGAAAATCATCCAGTTCGGCATACCCGATGGTTTTGACGTTCCTTTGGCCCCAGGCACCAACGGCCTTACGAACGTTGCAGCGGATGTCCCGAAACTGGTTAATGGAGACCTTCTGTTTTTTTCTTTCCAGGTACTTCAGGGCCTGGGTCTCGAATCCAAGCGGATGGTTTTTCTGATAATCCCGGACGTCATAGGAGCCTTCCACTGTTTTGAACCGCAGCCCCATCAAAAATTGTTCGGCTTGCCGGAAATCATTGAAACGCTGCAGGATATCCCGGCCGAATTTTACCCTCAGGTTGGTAGGTAAGACCTTGTTTTCAGGGTGATTTTCACAAAAAAACCCGCTCTGGTTCTGATCGTAATGTAGTTTGCTTCGACAAACAACACACCGCTCATCCGTGTATATGTTTCCTTTCATGCAAACACCCCCTTTTCGGGGGATATATACAGAATTCACGGCAGATTGCAAGATTTTTCGACCCTCTTTGATCGTCCAATATGGGCGATCTCATTTATCTAACACTATAGATATTCTTCTTTTTAATTTTCATTTTGGAGATCCTTTGGAAGCCTCTGCAAAAGTCCGTTCGGGATTTTCCTTTGCTAAGATTTCTATTATGTAAATAGGGAACGGGTAAAATCAAAGGAGTCTCTGTGTCGGAAATTAGGATAGAATTGATTCTGATCACATCGGCTGTATTTTTATCCGAGTTCGCACTTGAGGCTGAAACGAGCCTAAAGCAAATATATTTTATGCTAAACCAAAAACTTAGATATTGTCTCATTTTTGGACGGTGATAAAATGAAACAGAACGAAAAAGTGCTTCCCCTGTCTAAGAATTTTCCAGGAAAACTCTGCTTCTTTATCATGATTAAATTGAGTAGAGCAGGTTAACAGCTCTCTTGACTATAATGGACTTAATGGCTATAATAGATTTAAAAGCTAAAAAGGCTATTATGAGATAGAAAGCGAGGATCATGATGAAAACAATACCCGCAGGCGAAGCGAAAAATAGATTCGGAGTGCTAATGGATACGGCACAGCGTGAAGCCGTGGCGATCTCAAAGAAAGGCAGGCTCGCAGCGGTCGTGATGCCGATGCAAGAATATGAGGAATACCAAGAGCTAAAAATGGAGCGGCTGCGCCGGGAGATCAAAATAGGCCTTGACCAAATCGAGCGTGGTGAAGTCAGTGACGGAGAAGCATTTTTCGATGAACTCGAAAAAGAAATGGATAATTGATGCCTGATTATAAACTGACGGAAGCCGCGAAAAAGGACTTGCGGGAGATAAGCGCGTACACGAAGAAAACTTGGGGTAAGGAACAAGAAAAAGCTTACCGTGAAGCCATACGGGCGGCGCTTAGGGTAATTGCGAAGACCCCGAAAATTGGACAGAAGCGCGATGAATTGACGGAAGGCTTACGGTCGTTTCCAGTTGCACATCACATTGCGTATTACGTTGAAAAGGGGGACGGGATAGAGGTCGCCCGTATCCTCCACCCCGCCATGGATAGAGAAAAGGCGATGAAAAATGGATCGCGGACGGTCAGTTGCGGTTCGGCTTGCTCGGCGCCCGACTGAATCAGTGCGGCCAGTTTGCCCTTGTCCTTCGAAAGTGCCGAGCGCACGAAAT
>CALZJV010000044.1 GCA_945787595.1 uncultured Desulfobacterales bacterium
TTGCCCAAGGTCAAGGAAATCAAGCGTTTGTGCGGAGACGTAGCTGGCTACGTCGCACAAACAAACGCGCCGATTGACGCCGAGATTGGGCAAAAAGACTATTTATGGATGGAAACTAATTAGACGGCGTCTTTAAGCTTTTTACCGGGGCTGAATTTTACAACGTTGCTGGCTTTGATTTTAATGGGATCGCCGGTTTGCGGATTACGGCCTTTGCGCGCCTTGCGACGTACTTTTGAGAAGGTGCCAAAACCAACCAGGGTGACCTTGCCCTCCTTTTTTTTAAGCGCCTTGGTTACGCCGTCCATAAAGGAGTTTAACGCGGCCGCCGCCGCTACCTTTGAAATCTTGGCATCATTTGCCGCCGTTTCTACCAGTTCTGCTTTTGTCATAGCGCTCCTCCTGTCGTCTTGATGGTTTGCTTTTGCTGGACCAGGCCCGATTGCCTATTTTCCTGAGTCCATATAAGAAGCGAATTTTCATGTCAATATAAATCAGGTTTTTCAACAGATTTTTAAGATATTTTTCGTCGAGCCTCAGAATCCAGGCATTTGAAGGTGCACCTTTACCTGGAACTTTTATTCATCATAGTTAGAATAGCGCGTCGATGAATTGCTCAGCATCAAACGGTCTGAGATCCTCTACCTTCTCACCGATTCCAATATACTGCAGCGGAATATTCAGTGAGCTGCAAATGGCGATGACAATGCCACCCTTGGCGGTGCCGTCAAGTTTGGTCAGGGCCAGTCCGGTAACGGCCAAGGCTTGATTGAAGAGTCGCGCCTGTGACAGGGCGTTTTGGCCGGTGGTGGCATCTAAAACCAGCAGAATCTCATGGGGTGCTCCCGGAATTTGTTTGGCTACGGTGCGTTTGATCTTTTTGAGTTCTTCCATCAAATTGACTTTGGTGTGAAGCCTGCCGGCCGTATCGATCAGGACGATATCGCATCCCCTGGCCTTGGCGGCTGCAATCGCATCGAAGGCCACGGCTGCCGGATCCGTATTTTCCTTATGTTTGACAAATTCCGCGCCGGCTTTTTGGGCCCATATCATGAGTTGTTCAACTGCTGCGGCCCGAAACGTATCGGCGGCGGCGATCAGAACTTTTTTTCCAGAAGCATTTAATGATGCTGCAATTTTACCAATCGTGGTTGTTTTTCCGACACCATTAACGCCCACTACCAGGATGACATGCGGGATACCTTTCTTTGTCTCCTGCACAGGGGACGGAGTGTCGAGTATTGATAAAATTTCCTCTTTGAGTAACTGTTTTACTTCAGCGGCATCTGCAAATTTTGCGTTTGTAATTCGCTGCATGAGCGCCATGGTGGTTTGAACTCCGATATCCGATGTAATCAGAAGTTCTTCGAGCTCTTCTAACGTATCTTCATCGATTTTCTCTTTACCGGCAAGGACTTTTTCAAAACCATCCGACAAATTTCGGCGGGTCTTGGACAGACGGTTTTTCAAACGCCTAAAGTACCCAATGTTTTCCGAGGGGATGGTTGGGTCGTCTACAGGCTCATCGAAGAAATCAGCCTCGGACGTCAGCTCGGTTCCCACTATTTGTTCTTGCGGTACCGTTACCTTTTCGGGCGCCATTTCCAGCGCTTCAGATTCAATTGCCGGCGCTTCATCTTCCTGTACCTCCACAACCTGGTCTTCCCCAGATTCATGATCGCGCTTGTTTTTGTTTTTTTTGAACCAGCTAAATGGCATGGTGGAGGTTGCCTTTGAAAATCAATTCGATTGCGGCCTTTGGAAGTTTACGGAAACAACTTTGGAAATACCCTTCTGTTCCATGGTGATGCCGAACAGCATGTCGGCAAACTCCATTGTCCGCTTGTTATGGGTGATCATGATAATCTGGGAATTTTCGCCGATGATCTGCAGCAGATCGTTAAAGCGGAAAGTATTGGATTCATCCAGTGGTGCGTCGATTTCATCCAGCAGGCAAAACGAGGCCGGTTTAATCAGGAAAATGGAAAAAATGAAGGCAATTGCCGACAGTGCCTTTTCACCGCCGGAAAGCAGGCTCAACCGTGTCAGTTTCTTCCCCGGAGGGTGAATCATAAACTCAACACCGGATTCAAGGGGTTTGTTCGGCTCTATCAAGACAAGCCTAGCGTCACCGCCTTCAAAGAGACGGGGAAATACCTCATTTAACTTTTGATTAATTTGGTCGAAGGTCTCTAAGAAGCGCTGCTGAGTGATCTTGTTGATTTTTCTGATCACTTTGTGCAGATCTTCGATGGCCTTGAGAAGATCATCACGCTGGGTCTCCAGGAAATTAAAACGATCCTTCAATTGCTCATATTCTTTGATGGCGCCCAGGTTGACATCGACGATTTTTGAGATCTTTTCTTTGCTGCGCGACAAGTCGGCCTCCATCTCTTCGGTGGTCATATCGGCCGTGATTTTATGCGCTGATTCATTTTCAAGTAATTCTGATTTGAGCGCTGCAAAGGAGCTCTGATACCGTTCCTCCAGACGATTGGCGATGTTGTCACGCTTGAGCTGAAACTGGGATTGTTCGAGCTCCAGCATACGAAATTTTTCCAGGGTTTTTTCCCGTTTGCTTTTTATGTCCGATACCTTGCTGTCGCTGTCTTTAAGCCTGTCGTCAATGTTCTGGTAAACCTCTTGGTTGCGTCCGATGGCTTCTTCGAGACGACCTATGATTTTGTACATTTGTGAAAGCTGCTCTTCGTTATCGGCGACGATGGTTCTGGATACCTCTTCTTTATTTTTTTTCAGGCTAATTTCGCGGGAAAGTTGTTCAAGTCTGATCAGTCCGTCCTCATGGAATTCCTTCAGTCGCTTTAAACTGCTGTTGCTGTTTTCCAAGCGGGCATCTAAGGCAGTCAGTTTCATTTTGAGCTCAACCACCGTTTGATTAAACGCCTCCATCCTGGCCGAGACAGAACTGATTTTTTGCGACAATTGCGCCACCTCGTCCTGGGCGGATTTTATTTCATCGGCGACCCCGGCCAGGGCGGTATTATATTTGGTCATCTCATCGTCAATATCGCTGGCTTCTCCCAGCAGCTGTTCCTGTTCCAGCTGGACGATTTCCAGATGGCGATTCGCATTCTTGAGGTCTTCAGCGGCCCGGTACAGTTCCTTTTCCGCTTCGATTTCATCCTCGACGGTCCGGTTTTTCTGTTCGATCTGTTTTTGCATGGTACTTTCCAGGTTGCAAACCACAGATTCCAGATCATTCTGATCGCATCGTTCTTTTTCTATTTTTTGGGCCAGTACCGCGTCCTGGCGTTTGAGCTCTTTTAACTCATGTTTTTTGGCGAGAATTCCGCTTAATTTATCCTTACTGCCGCCGATGAGGATGCCTTGGTGGGATACAACTTCTCCGTTCCTTGTCACTATTCTCTGCAAGGTGCCGTTCGTATTAAAAAGTTTTAGCGCCTCTTCAATGGTGTCAATTAAAATGACATCTCCCAGGAGTACCTGGGCTATATTTTCATAGCCCGGTTTCACTCTGATGTGATTCAATAACAGCCTGGAGGGGTCCGGTGCCTGGTTTTCATTTCCTCGGATCGGTTTGGCCGATGAAACCGGGATAAAACCGCTGCGTCCTGCATTTTGGGTTTGCAGGTAATCAATGGCTTGCAGGCCTGTTTCCTGGTCTTTTACGACGATATATTGCAGAGATTCTCCAAGCACAGCTTCGATCGCCGTTTCATAGACCGGATCCGCATCTATAATGTCTGCCGTCAGTTTCAATACATTGGTTGTCAGCTCCCGGCTGATACCTGTTGCCTCCGGGTTTCGTTCGTCTGCATTGGAATTGTGGGCCCTCATGATCGCCTTGACACCATCGCGGTACCACTCGAAGTTGTCTTCCATTTTTTTCAAGGCGTTGTATTTGGATTTGGTTGTATTGCGCTCAAGCTCAAGTGTTTGTACCAGTTTAACCTGTTTTCCCAGGGCGGCGGCATTTTCATCCAGATGGTTGCGGGTCTCCGCGATCTGGCTATTCAGTGCTTCGATCTCCTGCTGCATGATGTTTAGCCGGCTGCTGGCCTGGGATTCTTTTAATTGTGCCGTTTTAATCTGTTTTTGAGCCAGAGCCTCTTCTTCATCCGTTCGTTTGAGACGTCTTTGCAGGCTTTCCTTATTATTGGCCGCGTTCTGATATATATTTTTATACTGGGCCTCCCGGGTCATCAAATTCATCAGGTGAGCTTTACCGGTTTCAAGGTCCCGGTTGAGTTTTGACAATTCATCTCTGGTCTGCTGGCTGCTCTGCCGATCCTGATTGAGACGTTCCCTTTCACTTGCCATCTCTGCCCTGAGATTGACATTTTCCTGTTGAACCTGGGCAATTTCAGAAATCAGATCATCGTTTTTATGAGCCAGGTCCTTTCGGGCAACCTCAAATTCGGTTGTTTCCTGAGAAAGTCGCTTGATTTCATTGCGCAGGTGTGCCAGATCATTTTCCGTGCGATCAATCTTACGCTGGGTCTCATATTTATCGGAATTTTGCTCGGCAATTTCCTGGTTTTTCTCCCAGCGCTTGAGTTTTATATCCTCAATGGCGGCATCCAATTTTTGTAGTTCAGATGAGTGCCCGATGTCCGCATCTTTTAGCTCTTTTAACAGCGAATCGGCCTCTTCAATCTGGCGGGTAAAATCATCAAAATAATGAATTCCCAGCCGGACATCCAATATTTTAATGCGACTTTGATAGTTGTTGTACAGTTCCGCCTTTCTCGCCTGGCGTTTCAGGCTGGCCATTTGTCGCTTAATTTCTGACAGAATATCGTTTACTCTTAAAAGATTCCGATGGGTTATGTCTACCTTGCGAAGCGCCTCCACCTTGCGGTTTTTATAGCGGGTGGTTCCGGCGGCCTCTTCGATAAAATAACGGCGCTCTGCAGGATCAGCGTCGGTGATCGCTCCGATATTACCCTGCTGGATGACGGCATAGGATCTGGATCCCAATCCACTGCCTAAAAAAACGTTGTGAATGTCTTTTAATCGGCAGGGTTGGCGGTTCAAAAAAAAGGCGCTTTCTCCGGATCGATACAGGCGGCGGGTCAGATTGATTTCTGTAAAATCCTTCAGCTCCTCGGGGGCGCTTCCATTGTCATTGGCAAGGGTTAACGAAACTTCAGCCATGTTTAGGGCCGCCCTGCCGTTTGTGCCTGAAAAAATGATATCTTCTTTTGATTTGCCCCGCAGCTGCTTCAGGCTCTGTTCCCCCATTACCCATCGAATGGCATCGACCACATTGCTTTTGCCGCATCCATTCGGTCCCACCACCGCCGAGATGCCCGGGGGAAATTGTATGGTTGCTTTTTCGAAAAATGATTTAAAACCGGTTATTTCCAGTTTTTTTAGTTTCATCTAATAAAACACTCCTTGAAGATGTTCACAGGTTCAACGTCCACAGTTCAGGGTTACCTTTTTTGCGTTGATCTTTCTCGTCGGTTATCAACTTATTCTCATGTGTTTTCCCTCCCGCCGTGACGTTGCACATGCGCGGCAGGTCACAGAACTCAAGAATCAACGAATCAAAGTTGACGTGAACCCTGATATCACTGAGAAGCGGATGATTGCCGATCGGAGTTGGTATTTGTGTCGTCTCCCACAAACATTCGGACATGATGTGCCTGACGAATAAGAATCGTCTGGGTGCAGATATTAATTGGAAATCATAGCAGGAAGCAGTTTTCTTGTAAAGGGGAAAACACAATAAGCGGTATATTTTTTAAGATCCTGATACAAGATATGGGGTGCCGGCACAGAGCATAGAGCACTGCTTGGAGTCATAACTTATAGTAGAGAATGCCTAAAGTGATCTAAAATGCCTGAAATGACTAAAATTAAGGAAACGCTACGCTCTATCTGTTTTTATAAAATTGATAGAATACCATAATTTTAGCTCATTTTAGTTCATTTTAAATTTTAGCTCATTCCCTCAATTAAAATTACAACCTATTGAATTTCAAATAAAAATTTTTTTTCTGATAATATGACAAAGTAGAAATAATCATAAAATTTGACTCAAAAAAAGTTTGGTACGATCATGGGTCGGGTTGGTGAAAAAATGCTCCGGGCTGCCGACTTCCACAATCGCACCTTCATCCATAAAAATAATCCGATCGGCTACCTCGCGGGCAAACCCCATTTCATGGGTTACGACTACCATGGTCATGCCTTCTTTCGCCAGGGTTTTCATGACATCGAGCACTTCCCCGATCATTTCCGGGTCCAGGGCCGATGTCGGTTCGTCGAACAGCATGACCTTGGGATCCATGGCCAAAGCCCTGGCTATGGCGACGCGCTGTTGCTGACCACCGGATAAATTGTCGGGGAAGGCACCGGATTTGTCATGAATTCCCACCTTTTTCAAAAGAAAATCGGTTTTTTCATTGGCATCTTCCTTTGAGCGTTTACGAACCACCTTCTGTGCCAGCGCAATATTGTTAAAAACCGTTTTATGGGGGAAAAGGTTGAAGGACTGGAACACCATTCCGACCTCGGCTCGCAGCTTATTGATGTTCGTTTTGCGGTCAAGCACATCGATGCCGTCGATATAGATGTGTCCCGTATCTGCTTGTTCCAAACGGTTGAGACATCTTAGAAATGTACTTTTGCCGGATCCCGAAGGTCCGCAAACCACCACCACCTCACCGGGCTCTATTTTGGTGGAGACATCAACCAGGGCTTTGACGTCGTGGGGAATATGAAAAGTTTTATATATGTTTTGTACATCAATCACGATACTGCCATCCTTCTTTCAAGTTTTTGAACAGCCATGGAAAGTGTGAAGGTTAATACCAGATATAGTATCGCTGCCAAAAAATAGATTTCAAAGGGTTGCAGTGAGGAGCTAACAACTTCCCGGGCTGCTTTGGTCAACTCGCGAATAGCAATTATTCCCAGCAATGAGGAGTCTTTGATTAGACTGATAAATTGACCTGCCAGCGGCGGTAAAATTCTTCGCAAGGCCTGGGGCAGGATGATATGCCGCATCGATTGGGCATAGCTCATGCCCAGTGAACGGGCGGCTTCGGTCTGTCCCCGGTGGATGGATTGAATGCCGGCCCTCACAATTTCAGTGACGTAGGCACCCGCGAAGCAGGCCAGAGATGCCACACCGTACCAGAAGGCCGGAAGCCTTCCCAATCCGCTGGCGGCGAGCAAGTCGTTGATGACCGTCCCTAATACGAAGTACCAGATAAGAATTTGAACCATCAAGGGAGATCCCCGTATGATCTCCACATAGACGATAGAGGTCCATTTCAGGGTCGGATTTGATGACATGCGGGCAATCCCGCCGATAACACCGATAATTATCCCGGCAATCGTCGCAATAATACTGACCTTCAGGGTGATCCAGAGGCCGATGACCAGAAGGCCGGGTTTCCAGTGGGTGTAACTTACCAGGGTTTCGCCGGCGTAAACATAGTATCCCTTGTCAACCATCTTGCTATCGGCCGGGACTGCATAAGATTCGACGCCTTCGTCCCCTTTGACCGTGATGACGGCGTCTTTGCCGCTTTTTATAATCGATTCCACATCACCATCGATGTCGGAGATGATTTCAACGGTGTCCTTGTATGCAAAATAAATCGGAACGCGGTTCCAGCGCCATGTGTATGCGATTTTCTGGGTTGCGTAATAAAACCCACCGGCTACCAGAAGGACAAGAAGCCAGAAGACGCCCACCCAGAGTTTATAAGAAGCAGGTTTTGCTAATCGACCCTGATCATTTGATTTTTGCATGGCATTTTTTCAAAGCAATGGGTCCGTTAAACACCGAGTGGAATAATGGAATGGTGGCCTCCGGCTCGTAGAGCCTACGGCTCGGAGAGAACGATGGAATATTGGGTCTGAAAAGCGGATAATTGCCTGATTTTAATTTCTGATCAAAGTCATCTATATAAAAATAGATCTCATTTCGCCAACCCCAGTATTCCAACATTCCATTATTCCAGTACCCCACAGCATTCGATTATGACAAAGCCTTTTTATCTCTGACTTGGCCCAACGGACCAGATTATCGGTGCTAAAAAAAGAAGGCCGGCCCGGTCTTTTGTAGACGTGCAAGCCGGCCTGTTCATTTTGAAAAGCGGATCTGTTCTAATCTTATGGATTACTCAAGTTCCGCTTTCCATTTTGTACCGGTGATCCATTTTTTGTACATTCGATCATAGAAGCCGTCGCCTCTGGACTGTCTTAAGAAATTGTTAAGGTAGTTGAGAAAATCCGGATCACCCTTGTTAATGGCCCAGGCCAGCGGTTCATAGGTGAAAGGTTCGTTCAGGAAAACGGTCTTGCCTTTGCCCTGGCTGCCATAAAGAAATCCGCAGAAAGGCAGATCATAAACGAGGGCATCCGCTTTACCGTTGATAACTTCCAGGCCTGCTTCGGCTTCTGATTCAAATCCTTTGTAGGTGGCTTTGGGGATATATTTTTTAATGGCCTGCTCGCCGGTGGTGCCCATCCTGGAAGTGAGGATGTATTTGGGGTTATTCAGATCTTTGTAAGATAACACCTTATCTTTCAGCTTGTTGTTTAAAAGAACGGTCTGGCCCACGACGATGTACGGTTCGGCAAAGTTAATTTTGAGGTTTCTTTCCTGGGTGATGGTCATTCCCCCCATGATAATATCGAATTTACCGGTCACAAGTGCCGGAATGATGCCGTCCCAAGCCGTGTTGACCGGTACGAATTTAACGCCCATTGATTTTGCCAGGCGTCTGCCGAAATCCATATCAAACCCGATAAACTCCCCTTTTTTATTGGTCATTTCGAACGGGACATATCCGGATTCAAAACCAACGCGAAGTTCTCCCCTTTTCAGAATTTGTTCAATGGTGGATTTTTTTGCCAGGTCGATATCCGCACCAAATGCGGATGTCGCCAAAAGAAATCCAATTACCGTCAGTGTCATTAATCCTAATACCAATCCTTTTTTCATGCCTTACCTCCTTTTTATGGTGAAGATGATCAAAAGGTAGTGACGACCGGCGGCGGGCCGCCACTCAAACCATAGCCAAACGCTGATTTAGCGTATCTTTTGTATTATATAATGGGATCAATGTAAAGGCTTCTTTTAGCCTAAAGGATCGGTTCCAGGTTCAGGGTTTAAAGTTCAAAGGTTATAAATTGCTACTTTTCGTAGCTTTATATTCCATTGTTTGGATGGGTCTCTTTCACCCATTAGGTGAAACATGGAATTCGACCCGTTTGACGCGTCATACGATTGTCGGAGATCAGTCAGGGCACTTTAACTGGGAACCCCTGGCCCAGACCTGGTTTCAAGAAGTTGTATCCACGGCATATGTTTTTAACAGCAGAGGGTTGATCTCCTTGATAACGGCCGTCGCACTCTCCGAGGCCGCTTCCAGCCCGTAGGCTTACAGGCCGGCTTCCGGCTCGTAGAGCTTACAGCTCGGAGAGAGGGGAGGCCAGGGCGGGCGTGAACGTTATACCCTTCAACCTATGTTTAACCTACAGCATTTTGCTCCAGGCATCCATCGCGCCGGATGGACATCTGCTTTTTTTGATTTAATGGTCTTGACTTAAGGCGCATCGGGCAGGTATTAAGAAAGACGACACTTAAATATTGATGGTTAAATAGTTAAGGATATCGCTGCTCTCCGGCATTTTTCTTGGCATTTGAGTTTACGTGTTCAATATTCAATCGACAATCTTCAATAATATAAATCGGAGGATGAAATGCCTGTGAAAGAAACCATCAGTTTGGAAGAAATTTTAAATCATCCCAAGGTCAAAAAGGCCATCGACGATATCAACGCCGAGATGATCGAAAGAAGGGCATACTTACCCTTGCAATGTGAGGTGTTTTCCCATCCTTATACGGTGTTACAGGAAACCGACCGGTATCGTTTTGAGCTGGACCGGCAGGCTGAAAAACTACTGCCGGGTATCATCACCAATAAGGTACAGTTGGTTGAGGGCAAAGATTCGGTGGATGATGCGGTTGCCCGGCAATATCGGAAAAAGCGCAATATCGGCATCGTCTTCTCCGGAGGACCGGCGCCGGGCGGGCATAATGTGATTGCCGGTCTGTATGAGGCTGCCAAGAAAGCCAATCCAAAATCCAAAGTTTACGGATTTCTCGTAGGACCGGACGGCATCATTGAAAATGAAGCCGTCGAGCTTAGCGATGATCTGGTAAACAAGTATCGAAACCTGGGTGGCTTTACCATGATTAAGACCGGCCGAACCAAAATCGACAGCAGCGAGAAAATGGCGCTATCCCGGGAAACCTGCCGGCAACTTGGCCTGGATGCACTGGTTGTTGTCGGTGGAGATGATTCCAACACCAATGCCGCCTTTCTGGCCCAGGAATTGATGGTGGACGGGGTTCAGATTCTGGGGGTCCCCAAAACCATAGACGGTGATATTCAGGTTAGAGATATCGATGGCAACGTGCTGTGCGCCATGTCTTTCGGGTTTCATACGGCAGCCCGTGCCTTTGCAAGTGCCATCGGCAACCTTTGCACGGACAGTAGCTCGGATATCAAATACTGGCATATCTGCAAAGTCATGGGAAGGGTCGCCAGCCATCTGGCGCTGGAAGTTGCGTTGCAGACGCATGCCAACATGACGCTAATCGGTGAAGATCTTGCCGATTATACGGATAAAGCCAGACTTGAGAAAGCACAGGCAAGCAGTACGGCCGATTATAATGCTTATGGCATGACCCTGCGCCACCTCTCCCGGGTTGTCTGCGAGGCTATTGTCAGAAGGGCCGCGGTGGGGAAAAATTACGGCGTCATTGTCATCCCGGAAGGCGTGCTGGAATTTATTAATGAGATTCAGGTTTTTATCATCAAGTTGAATACCATTATTGCTGAATACAATCAGACCCATGACAAGGATTTTCATTCGATTTTCCTGCGCCTTGAAGACAAATTGGAGTATTTGCGCCGGCTGGCTCAACGTTCCCGGGAAGACACATCTTTTAGGCTATGGAATACCCGGGATGATGATCTTTTCAGTGATATTCCAGCCTTTTTCCAGGAAGGGCTGCTGATGGAAAGAGACAGTCACGGCAATTTTCAGTTTTCTCAAGTTGAAACCGAAAAAGTCCTTCTGGGGCTCGTTAAAGACTATTTGAATATCTTAAGAGAAGATGGGCGTTATAAAATCGGCATTCAAAAAGACTATTTTCAAAAAACCATGGAAAACGCCGGACTCGACCCGGTTCGCTTCGGTGCGGCGCTGTTTAACAATTATGGGGCCGACGAGTACCTGCTGGTTAAACCTGCTGTGATCTCGATTAAAACCCTAAATCAGACTCTGATTAATGAGGGATTGATAAAGACCGGCGAAAAAATTCCGGCAGCTGTTGGAAAAATTTTTAAGAAATCAATGCCGAGCTTTAAAACCCAGATTCATTTTTACGGCTATGACGGCCGAGGAAATGATCCTACGCGCTTTGATTGCCTTTATACCTATAATCTGGGACTGACTGTGTTCAGTCTGATCGCCAACGGGGCAACCGGTCAGATGGCAGCTATAAAAAATCTGGATATGGATTTTTCCAGCTGGGAACCGATCGGAATCCCGATTGCGCCGCTAATGCACCTTGAAGAGCGTAAAGGTAAACTGGCTCTGGTGATCGAAAAGAGTATCGTTGATGTGAATTCCGTTGCTTTTCGGGCTGTAAAGGCTCAACGGGAAAAATGGCTGGCGGCCGCTGCAGGAGATGACCACTACAGACGGCCCGGCCCGGTTCGCTTTACCGGTAAAAGTGAAGAGGACAGACCGATTACGCTGGAACTGAATGCGATTTGTGGTTCCGATAGTTAGTTTCCATCCATAAATGGTCTTTTTGCCCAATCTCGGCGTCAATCGGCGCGTTTGTTTGTGCGACGTAGCATGCTACGTCTCCGCACAACCGCTTGATTTCCATGACCTTGGACAAAAATCCGCATTTCTGGATTGGAAACACGACTCAGTGCCCAAACTGATTTCAACCGATTTATGGATGGGCACTTGCTAAATTCCGATCAATTCAGGGTGTGGTAGATGCTACTGTTTTTCAGTGGATTGTTATGTTTGCGGGGGGCAACTGAAACAACCGCAAAACTCGATGATTAAAGGAGCTTGCCGGGTTGGGCGCCCAATAATATTATGGATTTATTCATCAGCGTCGTATTTGCTTTCCAGCAAGTTCATTTCTTCCTCGGTCATCAATTCCAGCTCCACGAAAAGATCTCCAATACCCGCTTCCCGCAATACATCGTTTTTTAGAATGGTCTGCGGTCTTTCGTTGCTTATGCTGACAAAGGTCTGATGCAGATGCAGCGATGTCTTTTCTAACAGGTAGAAATCGCGTCCATCAACAATGAAATGGTTGCTTAAAATAAAATAGAAGACAGCTGCCGCTAGACCAATGAGAAGGTACTGTTTGATTCTCTGTTTCATTTTACCGTTCCTCTATCTTTCGAATTTGGAATAATTCTACAGTCAATTCCGGCTTGCCGGGTTAGTTGTCCAGAGATACTATCGGCAAATTTGTCATAAACTTAAGGAGATCGATGATGGAAGATAGAAAAAGTTGGAATAGGAAGTGCCTGATTCTGGCCTTCTTTTTTATCTGTAGTTGTTCCGCCCTGAACAGTTATCAGAAACAGGGAGATCTGCGGCTTGCGGGGCTGGAAGCACCTGTGACGGTCATGCGGGATGAAAAAGGCATGGCCTACATCTATGCCGACAATCTGGCGGATGGACTGATGGCCCAGGGGTTTGTCGCCGCCCAGGACAGATTGTTCAATATGGAGCTGATCCGCATGTTTGCAGCGGGCAGGATCTCCGAACTGGCGGGGGAGGAAGCTGTGGCCCTTGATACGCGCATGCGAACCATCGGCTTTTATCGCCACGCCCAAAACAAGGCCCGATTACTGGATCCTGAATCCCGACGATTTTTTCAAAAATACATCGACGGCGTCAATACCTTTATAAAAACCCGCCCTGAAAGCCATCATCTGGAATTCAAACTGGCCGGTATCAAGCCAACGCCGTGGTCGATTACAGACTCGTTGGCAATTGTTTACTATTTGAGCTGGGATACTTCAGCGAACCTGAACACCGAGATTATCGCGCAGATGCTGGTCGAAAAGTTGGGGCCAAAAAGGGCCAGGGAGATTTTCCCGCTTAACATCAATCCGGACGATCCGTTGACAAAGTTGTCGCAGAAACCGCCAAAGACCGATGAACCGGTTCGACTCGGCATCGTATCGGATAAACGAATCATGGGCTATCTGGAGGACCGTTCGCTTGAGATCGGCAGCAATAACTGGGCGGTGGCTGCCCAACATTCTCCAGGCGGCAAGCCAATCGTGGCCAATGACCCTCATCTTGACGCCCGGATTCTACCCGGACCGCTATATCCCTGCGGCATTATCACCCCTGATACGAGAGTGGTGGGGGTGAGCCCTGCAGGCGTTCCCGGAATGATTGTTTTCAGGAATGCTCATGTGGCTATAGGCCTTACCAACGCCTATGGGGACACCCAGGATCTCTATGTCGAAACCATCGATCCGAAAGATCCTGATCACTATTTGGACGGTGGTCAATCCATACCCTTTAAAGTCATTGAAGAAACGCTTACCATAAAGGATAAAAATGCTCCCGGAGGATTGAAAGAACAAAAGATAAACATAAGATTTACCAAAAGAGGTCCAGTTATTTCCGGCATATTTCCGAATTTTAAAACCGACAGAGTCCTCAGCCTGCGATGGTCGCTGGTTGAAAACATGGGAATTAAAATCGGGTTTGAGGACATGATGCAGGCGAAATCGCTAACGGGGGTCCGTGAAGCGCTTAAACATGTAGATTTTCTCATGCTCAACTTCACATTTGCCGACACGGGCGGGAACATTGGATGGCAGGTATCCGGCAATCTTCCGATTAGGTCAAAGGGAGACGGTACCGTTCCTGTCGAGGTAACCGGCGGCGAGGATAATTGGATCGGCTGGGTCCCGTTTGATGAGATGCCCCAGTTGTATAACCCCCAAAGAGGCTGGGTCGGTACCTGTAATCATAATACCATTCCCGATGATTATCCCTATTACTACTCGTCTCACCTTGCCTCCTCCTACCGTTATAGCAGGCTAAAACAGCTACTGGATTCGTACGGAATTAAAACCGTTGATGACCACTGGCAGTTTCAGCGGGATACATTCAATCTGATGGCCCAATCGATGGCGCCGCTGATGGCCCGGGCGCTTGTGGCCCATCAGGACACTCGGCGGTTGGGAGAAATTTTATCCCGCTGGGACTACCATGATGATCCCGACAAGTCGGCGCCCACTATCTTTCAGGCCGTCTACCGGCAATTCGCGCTACGGGTGTTTGAAGATGAGCTCGGTGAGGATTTGGCCGGAACCATGTTGAACAACTGGTATTTCTGGCAGGAGAGACTGGGCAAGATGGTTGTCGAGGGCAAATCCGATTGGTTTGATAATGTCAAAACCGCCGATATCAAAGAGTCCAGAGACGATCTCTTCCACCAGGCGGCGCTGGCGGCAGCAGCCGATCTCGATTCGAGACTCGGCGGAAATCCCGATAAATGGTTGTGGGGAAAGGTACACCGTCTCGAATTTGTTAGCCCGATCCGGCGCGAAGGCTTCGGCAAGGGGTTGTTGGGCGGCGGGTCTCACCCGGCCCTGGGATCAGGGGAGACCCTGGGCAGAGGTATCTATAATTTCAAGGATCCCTTTGATGTGAAGGTCTTCGCCTCGCTGCGCATGGTCGCGGATCTGGGTGATCCGGATAAGGTCCTGGCCGTTTTGCCCGGCGGTGTATCCGGCCGTCTTTTTGACAAACACGGTAAGGATCAGATTGAGTCTTTTATCAACGGCAACAAGGTCTACTGGTGGTTCAGTGATGCCGCGATCAAGGCACATACCCGGAATACGCTAGTTTTGAATCCTTAGATTCTCTCTATCTTTAGACAATTGAATAATTATTCATTTTTTTATCTTAATTGTTTTTAGACAATTCTTCATCTATTTTTTTTAGAATTAAATCATTAAAATAATCATCTATTTGAAATAATTTAATATAAATAATTTATAATTTTTCATTTATAAGGAAATTTTTTACTTGACAGATAGTCTTCGGCCTTGATAATGAATGAACACTCATTCATTATTTTTTTCAAGACGTACAAAGTTTATGTTTGAACCATTTTCAGGAGGTTACTTATGAGAAGAAAAATCAGAACGGCCGCGGTTATCGGCTCCGGTGTCATGGGAGGGGGTATTGCGGCTTTGCTTGCTGCCGCCGGCGTCAAAACATTGTTGCTGGATATCGTTCCTTTTGGTTTGAAAGCAGAAGAAAAAGACGATCCGGTTGCCAGGAACCGCATCGTGAAAGCGGGGCTGGATGCGGTGTTGGCCTCAAGCCCTTCTTTATTAATGCAGAAGAAGGATGTTGCGCGCATCTCCATCGGCAATTTGGAGGATGACTTTGACAAACTGGCGGATGTGGACTGGATCATTGAGGTCGTGGTCGAAAACCTGCAGATCAAAAAAGATCTGTTTAAACGCATCGAGCCGATCCTGTCAAACGGCACGATTGTTTCTTCCAACACCTCGGGGATTCCGCTCAAGGCTATGTCCGCCGGGTTAAGCAAGGAATTCAAACAGCACTTTTTAGGTACCCATTTTTTTAACCCGGTGCGGTATATGAAATTGCTGGAGATCATACCCGGCGAGGAAACTTTGCCGGAGGTGCTGGAATTCATGGCCGATTACGGCGAACGAATCCTCGGCAAAGGCATCGTATGGGCCAAAGATACACCCAATTTTGTCGGCAACCGCATCGGTGTCCAGGGTATGATAAAGGCGATTCAATTGATGGTTGAAGACAACCTGACGATTCCCGAGGTGGATGCGCTTTTCGGGTCGGTGATGGGAAGACCCAAAACCGCCATGTTTAAGACCGCGGATCTTGTGGGTCTGGATGTGCTGGCGCATGTGGCCAAAAATACTTACGATCTGGTGAAAACTGACGAGGTCCGGGACAGTTTTGTGATGCCGGGATTCGTCAATGCCATGATTGAAAAGAAACTGCTCGGTAAAAAAACCCAGGGCGGGTTTTATAAAACCGATCTAACCCCGGAGTGGCAGAAAATCAGAAAAGTGATCGATCCGGCCACCCTGGAATATGCCGAATATGAGTTTGCGAGTTTTCCATGCCTGGATGCAGCCAAAAAGACCAAAACTTTGCCGGAAAAAATGCGGGCCGTGGTTTACGGCAATGATAAGGGATCTCAATTTGCCTGGAAAGCCATCGCCCATAACCTGATCTATGCCGCCAACCGCATTCCGGAGATTTCCGACACCATCGTCGAAATCGACAACGCACTAAAATGGGGCTTCAATTTTGAAATGGGCCCCTTTGAAACCTGGGATGCTATCGGGCTGGAAGAATCCATCGGAAAAATGGAAAAAGACGGTATGGCGATACCGCAACAGGTCAAGAAAATGCTGGCTGCCGGCAACACCGCCTTTTACAAAATTGAAAACGGCAAACGCTTCTATTATGATTTTGCCGGCGAAACCTACAAAGAACAGGTGGTCAGCAAAAATATCATTTCACTGGCGTCCCTGAAATCCAGCGGTAAGGTGGTGAAGGAAAATAACTCCGCATCATTAATAAATCTTGGCGATGATGTCTTCTGTTTGGAACTGCACACGAAAATGAATTCCTTGAATCAGGAAATTATCGAGTTTCTGCCGGAGGTTCTGGAAACCGTGGATGGAAATGCTGCCGGCCTGGTCATCGGGAATCAGGCAGGGGGCATGCCGGGTGCTTTTTCCGCCGGTGCCAACCTGATGGATGTTGCTACCGCGGTCCAGGAAAACCGGTTTGCAGATCTGGAAAAAATGATTGCCGGCTTACAATACGGACTGCTGAATTTAAGATACGCCCCTTTTCCGGTGGTGGCGGCCCCTTTTGGCCTGGCCCTTGGCGGGGGATGTGAGCTTTGTCTGGCTTCCGATAGAACGGTGGCCCATGCCGAACTTTACATGGGGCTGGTAGAAATCGGTGTCGGATTGCTGCCGGCCGGCGGCGGATGTTTAAACCTGTGGCGGAAATTCCTAGCGTCCGTTCCGGCGGCGGTAACGGATTTGGATCTGGCCAAATTCTTTATTCCGGTCTTTATGTCGATTGCCATGGCCAAGGTCTCCATGTCCGCTGCCGAGGCCCGGGCCAATGGATTTTTGGGACCTAACGATAGAATCGTTTTCAATCGCGACCATCTTATCGGAGAAGCCAAAAAAGAAGTGCTCAAAATGTTGGACGACGGCTATGCACCCCCGGTGAAAGGTATGATAAAGGTCCTGGGTCAGGCAGCACAGGGCATGGTGGCCGCCCAGATTTCCGATATGGCTTACGGCGGGTTTGTCAGCGAATATGATGCTTTTTTGGCCAGGCGGATCGCCTATGTGATCAGCGGCGGGGATGTCAGAGACAATGCCGAGGTGACAGATGATGTCATTTTGAGCCTTGAACGCCAAGCTTTTATTGATTTTTTGAAGGAGGAAAAAACTCAGGCACGGATAGAGCATATGCTGAAGACAGGAAAACCATTGAGGAACTGAAGGTTTCAGGTTTCAGTGTTCAGGTTTCAGGATTTAGCAACTCGCATTCCTGACACCCGAAACCTGACACCTAATAAAGTGTAATTCCTATTTCGGATTTTTGATGATAGAACACTAATTTTTGAATCCATGGAGGTAGTACCATGAGAGATGCCTATATAGTCACATCCATTAGAACTCCTGGCTGTCGAAGAGGCAAAGGGGCGTTCAAGGATACGCGACCGGAAGATCTTTTGTCCTTTATTTTGACGGCTGCGGTGGAAAAAACCGACAACCTGGAAAAAAAGGACGTTGAGGACCTGATGATCGGTTGTTCCTTCCCGGAAGCCGAACAGGGGCTCAACATCGGCAGAATCGCT
>CALZJV010000045.1 GCA_945787595.1 uncultured Desulfobacterales bacterium
CGCGCCACGGTGACCATCACGGTCCAGGCAGTGGCTGCTGTCGAGGCCGAGATCGAGGCTCCGGGAGCCATCAACGCTGCCAACCAAGGCAGGACTCCCGTCGGAATCGGGTTCGATGACAACGGCATGCCGGTTGAGATAGCCGAACTTGTCTGTGGTGGCGACGTGTCCAATGCCATGGCGATGCCCGAGCGCATCAACATCACGGATGACGGCGAAAACGAATTCACTGCCCGCTTCCGGACCCGGGATCTGATGCTCGACTGCGAGGACACAAAGATCGTGTGCACGGGAATCCTGGTCGACGGAAGGACTTTTGAGGGCATGGACGAAATTAGGGTGATCCGCGACTTCGAAGGAGAACGCTGTCCGAAGTGAGACGACAACTAGGATGGTGAGTAAATCAGGCATATTCTTGCTAATCATCATCTAGAATGACTCATGGGCTTCTCGAACGAGTTCAATACAGTCGGCTGCCGATGTAAGGATTAGGAATGATGGCGGCCGTGGGGGGTGAGGATGCATAAATTAAAAGCATCCTTACCCATCATCATCTAACCTGTCACGCCAGGTGACAATTCCAGAGAAAGGAGGACTAAATGGCGCGAAAGATTTCATTAAACAGGCTTGCCTCGAAGGCTCCGTCAAACAAGACAGAGTCGCGGAACAGACGCGATTGGTGCCTGCTGGGACTCGTCTTCCTTGCCGCCGTGGGCCTGGCTCTGCTCGCTCCGGCCAGCCAGGCGCAGGCGGTCACCGTGAGCGTGGAGGTCACCGGTAATGCCGTGCCGGGCGGCACGCTGACGGCGACGGCCAGCGTTGACATGGGCACCATCTTGACCGTTAACTGGACGCAGACCGGCGGTGCGGCAGCTTCCATCAGCCCGGCCGACATGAATCCCACAACCGTGACGCTGGGAGCCGAGAGTCTGTACAAGGACGAGCTCTTCCACGTGCTGGCCGAGCCCCCCATCGGCGCGGACCAGCTGCCGCCCAACGTCCCGCTGCCACCGGAGCCGTTTCCGGGAGGTCTTCAGAACCGTTTCCAGGTCGTCGGCCTGAATCCCTTTGCCCTCGAAGAAGCGGGGAAGGTCACCCTCAAGGTGGAGGTGACGACCACGTCCGGCGCCGCCGAGGCCGAGGTGGAGATCCACACCGCACTGCCGTGGAAGCCCAAATCCGACATCCGAACCGTTGCCACTGGAATCCCGGTCCTGCTGCACGGCAAGGACCAGGCCTTGTACGACTGGACTTTGACGCCACCCGCCGGGTCGGCAGCGACCCTGATGGACGCGATGTCGCAAAACCCGGAATTCACGCCGGACATCCCCGGGCTCTATGAGGTTGCGGTGACGGATGAGGCCGGCGGCCCGATCATGATAGACGTCTACGCCGGCACCTGGCGCGGCGTCATCAAGGGCCAGGACGCGGACGGGCGGCCGGTTGCGGACACGAGCTGCACGGGCTGCCACAACCCGAGCGGCATGCCGGCACCCGACAAGTTCACCCCCTGGGCCCAGACCGGACACGCCGAGATTTTCACCAATCTTCTGAACACGAGCGGCTTCTACAACCCGGGTTGCTTTGCCTGCCATACGGTTGGATACGATCTTGAGGTCGCCAACGGCGGCATTGACGACGCGTTCGATTACGGGGACTTCCTCGCCTCGGGCCTGCTCGGAAACCCGGACCCCAACAACTGGACCACCATGTTGGCGGATTTTCCCGTTTCGGCTCAGCTCGCCAACATCCAGTGCGAAAACTGCCACGGGCCGCAACTAAGCGGTGCCCACAGGCAAGACGAGTCAAGTCTGACGGGCCTTAACGCCAGGAGCACCATCTCCTCCAACGTCTGTGCGGTCTGCCACGGCGAACCGCTTCGCCACGCGCGCTTTCAGCAGTGGCAGTTGAGCAAGCATGCCAACTACGAGGTGGCCATCGACGAAGGCGACAGCGGCAACTGCTCGCGCTGCCACACGGGGAACGGCTTTCTGACCTGGTTGCCGGTCCTGTTGGATGACGACCCCGCAACTGACCCCACCGCAAGCATCGAAGTAGCCTGGACAGCGGACGAGGTCCACCCGCAGACCTGCGGCACCTGCCACGACCCGCACAACATCGGAACCACGAGCGGCAGCGACCCGAATGCGACCGTTCGCATCAGCGGGGACACGCCGCTCCTGATTGCCGGGTTTATAGCGTCCGACGTGGGCCGGGGCGCCATCTGCATTACCTGCCACAACACGCGTCGGGGGTTGCGCAACGACGACCTCCCCCTGACCGACCCCACACGGGCCCCCCACGGGTCTGCTCACGGCGACATGCTGATGGGACAAAACGCCTACCTGGTGGACTTGGGCGAGATAGATCCGGTATTGGGCTTTCCCCCCGGTCTTCCGGGTAGTCATGCGTCGCTGCAGGACGCCTGCGCGACCTGCCACATGGAGGCAACGGATCCGCCCCCTGATCTGGCCTACAACCTGGGTGGGACCAACCACACCTTCTTCGCCAGCACCGAGATTTGCTCCGAGTGCCACGGATTCACCGCTGATGCGGTGCAAGGCCCAGTGGCTGCAAGTCTTGACACGCTCCAGGGGCTGATCGAAGAGGCCCTGCTGGCGCTGATCACGGAGTTGACTGAAGACGGAAACGCCATCAATTTGAACGACGAGGTGATCATTTCCAGCAAGAATGTAGGCGATATCGAAGAGATCGTCTTCGGCGAATTTCGCGGACGACAGTCCATTACCGTGACCTTGAACGGCACCACTGTCGGCCCGATCCGGGTGAGCGACATCAGCGTCGTCGAGAAAGTGACCCTCTGTCACAACGACAAGAAGACGCTTAGCGTCAAAGCCTCGGCGGCTGCAGCACACTTGCGCCACGGAGATACGCTGGGCGCCTGTCCTGGGGATGACGCCGGTCCCACTCTGGGTGATCTGTATGACTTTGCGGACCCGGGGCTCATCAAGGCCGGCTGGAACTGGAACCTGATCCACAACGACGGCAGTAAAGGCGTTCACAATCCGTTGTTCGCAAACAACGTGCTCACCGCCAGCATCGCGGCCCTCGCCGGGCTGTAATTCGCGGAGGCACAGACTAACTGCATCGCACACCTCATCCGGCGAGACGTCACACGTCCCGCCGGATGAGGGATACTAGCGCACGCGGAGGTCATCTATACGAGGGAGGAAGCGCATGGCTTCCTCCTTTTTTTGGGTATTTCACATCTTATAATGAATTCAATTTTTTGGCTAACATGTCTAATCTAACTTAAAAGGGAGGCAAGATTATGAAATCTATGAAGACATCTAAGTTTAAGATGACACGAAGACAGGTTCTGAAGGCAGGCATGATCGGTGGTGCGGGACTGCTTTTGCCCTGGAAGTTTAAGCTTCAGAAAGCCTATGCCCAGATAGCGGGCGGCACGCTGGCTCCCGGCGATGTGGATAAGTTCGTAATGCCCTTGATTAAGCCTCCAGCCATGCCGCTGTCTCCGGGATCAAACAAGAACAAGGACAAGTACAAGATCGCGGTGCGGCAGTTCTCTCAAAACATACTCCCCGGAGGGCCTTTTAATACAGGCGTCACGGATTATCCCATGACCACCGTGTGGAGCTACGGTTCTGTCAACTTTCCTGGTACTGTTCTTGAGGGCGGTACCTTTAATTATCCAGCTTTCACCATCGAGGCAACGGCGAACAAAACGACGCAGGTCCTGTGGAGGAATGATCTAAAAGACGCCAAGGGTAAGTTTTTGTCCCATCTACTGCCGGTCGACCAGACCCTCCACTGGGCCAATCCACCGGGCGGAATCGCCGGACGCGATCGGAGGGGATTCGATCCCAATCCATATATGGGACCCGTGCCAATCGTCACCCATGTTCACGGTGCGCACACCTCCGAGCAGTTCGACGGTTATGCCGAAGCCTGGTACTTGCCCGATGCCAAAAATATCCCGGCTGGCTTTGCCAGGACGGGCACCTTCTTCGATTATTTCAACCAGAAATACGGCGAGGGCTGGTCGCCGGGCACAGTGAGCTTCAAATATCCTAACGACCAACCGGCCACAACCCTGTGGTACCATGACCACACCCTGGGCATGACGCGGCTCAATGTCTATGCAGGTCCGGCTGGCTATTGGCTCATTCGCGGCGGTGAGTATGACCTTGACCTCGGCTACGTTGCACCGGGAGTCGGCGACAGTCCGCTTGGCGAGTACACCGAGATTCCTATCGCCATCCAGGATCGCTCCTTTAATGCAGACGGATCGCTGTTTTACCCCGACAACCGGGCCTTTTTCGAGGGGCTGGATCCTGCACAGCTACAAATCCCCTTCATACCAGATGAAGCCTGCGACGGGCTGCCCAGCGACGTTTCGCCTATCTGGAACCCCGAATTCTTCGGTAACATGATGGTGGTCAACGGCTTCACCTGGCCGTTTCTTGAGGTTGAGCAACGCCGCTACCGCTTCCGTTTCCTCAATGGCTGCAACTCGCGCTTTCTGATCCTGAAGATGACCACTACACCGAGGATGAACAACGATGGGTTCAATTCGCCTGAGTTCTCGTTTTGGCAGATCGGCGCCGAACAGGGCTTCCTGCCCGCTCCGAAGGAGCTGGATTATCTGCTAATGGCTCCGGCCGAACGCGCGGATGTCATCGTCGACTTCACGAACGTCCCGGTTGGAACCGAGATTATTCTCGTCAACGACGGTCCGGATGCGCCGTTTGGCGGCGTATCGGTGGAGGATCTGTCCGATTGGGAATCCACCGGCCAGGTGATGAAGTTTGTGGTGAAAGCACGCTCCAACGGCGATACCACCACCCCGCCGGACCAATTGGTACTCCCAGCGCAGCCGGTTCTCCCTGCGACCGACGTGACCCGACAGGTGTCGCTCAACGAGGAGGAATCAGCAAGCGTCAGGATCTTTGAAGATGGCTCCGGCAACATCGTCTTGGATTGCGCTACGAACGAGGTCTTCGGACCAACATCGGCTCTGCTGGGGACCATCAATCCCGACTTCACCGCCAACCCACTGCTGTGGAGCGACCTTATTACCGAAAACCCGGCTCTGGGCGCTACCGAGGAGTGGCAGATTCAAAACCTTACCGAGGATGCCCATCCCATTCATGTCCACCTTGTGAAATTCAAGGTCTTGGGCAGAGGTTTTGACGGCTTTCAGCCACCAGAGGCTTGGGAAGTGGGTTTCAAGGACACGGTCATCGCATATCCAGGGGAGATTACCCGCATCAAGGCCACCTACGACCTGCCTGGTTTCTTTGTCTGGCACTGCCACATCGTCGAGCACGAGGACAACGAGATGATGCGGCCGTACCATATCGGGCCGATCCCGCCGGATGCACCAGCCCAATAATTAGTGGTCGAAGGGATATTGTCGATGAACCAGGAATTAAGGTTGATCACGATTGAAGAATTTGTTGAATCCCGGCGCAAGCATTCAGCGGTCGAGTCTTCAATTAATGCTTTAGAAAATCACGGATTAGACCGCTGCCTGGATCATGGTTTACATGGGTTTGAACGTTATGTCGCGTTATCAGTATTAGCGCGCAATATACAAATATTGGGCTACTTGCTTCAGCAAAAAGAGCTAAAGAAGCAAAAGCGACGCAAAGCAGCATAAAGGATAACCGCTGCATCAAAAACAAGTACTTAATGGAGAGGTAGGTCTAATTTTAAAGAAAACGCTGCCAAAAATTGATTTGCTACTGGCCGCCATCATTATGAACACTATGAATTTAATGCGTGAGCATCAGAGGCCCGGCTGACTCGCGAAACACCGTCCTCTCGTTCAGGCACTATTTAGATATCGGTAATTGATGCTCATTGGCGATTAGTTGGAGAACTGGTTTTAGAGCTGCAAAGAACTCCGTGAAAGGGCAATCCCTCTTATTTCTTGCCAGTATGGTATGCCAAGATCCGTAATTATTTATATATCTTATGCGTATCTCAATAAAATCTAATACGATAGCAGATCTTCATAATTAGGAATTTATCTCAGATAATTTTTATCAGAAGCTTTGTATCCTATAAATGCAATCGCGAGTGATAAAGTCCTTGCCTTGAAACATTTCTCTTAGAACTGGACTAATCAGATCGAAATTATCCACTAATTTTTTTAGAAAGTCCTTTTCCGAAACCTTCTTCCAATCTTTATCACTTAAATCTTTAATTTCAAACTGCGGCAAATTAAATATCATTTCTCTAGAGTCCATAGTAGCCTCCTGTAATAAACTTCTAAATTTAAGGAAGGATATCAAAAGAACGTTCCTCTAAAAAAGATCTATATCCCCATAAAAGGTGGTCTGGATCCCAATAGAAAAAATTATCTATTGGGAGATGAGTAAGCACCTTTTTGAGGGGTTTCTCCATTGAATCTTTACCCGATTATTAGGTTAAGTTTTAAGGGAAACCAGTTCTATTTCAGAACGATAAGAAGATTAATAATTGTGGAGCTACCAGCTATAGGAATTTCGCATCAGAATGGGGTACTGGATGAGGCCAGCAGTTAGAAAGAGATGAGATGCAACGTTCCGTCTTTAAGAAACACAGGACGTTTGGTCAAAAAATTTTCTGTATATTTACATTAAGTTGCTATCATTGTCAAGAAATTAATAAAAGCACTACATTGCAGTAATTAAAAAGACGAGTGTATGGGGGAGTTTAGGGACGTCCATAAAATAATAAACTACTTAACTAAAGTGTAATTCCACTCTTTGGCGATTTGCTCGCCGCGGCTGACAGCATAACCCACCGCGGGTTGGGTTAGCCCAAGGCGTTTGGCTAATTCGTTGGCCGTAAGGTCCAGCTCGCAACAGTAGTAATTAATATGCGGAAAATTCAATATTCCACCCAAATTATTGCTCTACAACTCGCTAACTTGGGAATAGAAAAGACAGCAATATGTTCCAACTATTGCTGACCTAAATAGTGGCAATCCTTGATTTCAGATTCCCCGACATTTTTCTCCACAAGTTCGGGGTAAACATGACCTACGAAAAAACCGAAGGATATGTTCAACCGGACATAACAGGTTTCTCCTGGATCCATATTAAGAGATAATGTTCGTTTAACTTCGGTGGATGTTTTTATCTCATAATTGCCAGGTGGGCGGTCAACATAAAAAAAGCCGTGAGGAACTGATTTTCCAACTTCTTTATCATTGATGTAGACTGCCGGCTGGACTGCCGCCCCAAATGCGGTTGCTCGGTAAATGTAGATTCTTCCGGTCTCGGGATTTTGGCTTGGCATCGTGCTTTGCATTTCCGAATATGTGGGACCGGTTGTCGCACAGCCGTGGGCCACCAAAACAATAAAAAGTAATGCGATTGCTGAAAATTTCATTTTAAACCTCCTCCTTATGGTTATCGAATTGCTATATTAGTTTCCACTCGTCCTTTCCATTTCGAGTTTCACTGGAGAGGAAACAGGGGAAAACGTCCCCTCAACCGGCAAGTAGAAACCTACGAGATCGTTTTCCGATATGACAATATAGGCTTCGAAAATATTAGACCCTTCAACCGTTAGAATTTGGTCGTCTGTTTTGTACACATCCCCCTGTTCAATGTTTCCCGCATAATCCCATCTGGTCCCGTCTTTGAGTTCCCTTTTGTAACCGGTTCCAAGCGTGATGGTTGCAGTCTTCACCAACACCCATGAATCTTTTGGTTGTTCCGCCGATACAAATTTAGCCGGTTCTTGTTTAAGGTGGATCACGTCAAAGGCACAGCCGATTAATGCAAGCAAAGCAATGGATACAATTAAAATATTAATCATTACAGTCTTATTCATGATGCTCATCTCCTTTTGATCGACTACTCACTATAAAAGCTTTCGGACATTCTTTTCATTTTTTAATCCCAGTAGTAGAAACGTATTCAATCGACAGCAGCCCATAGCACAATAATCACAAAAATTCAGATAGTTAAACACTATCACAACTTATGTCGCCAGCAAAAAAGCCAAGCCACCTTTCAATAGGCAACTCGGCTTTTGATTTAAGACAGTCTGCATTTCCCCAACCTTCTTTCAAAATGGGCTCTGCTTAGTCTGAACTTTTCGAATAAATCTATCTGAATTTATATGGTTATTTTGCTTAGATATTCCATACTAGAGCGTATTGGTTGCTGTCAACTTCTATTATACTAGGTTGAACGGTTCAGGATTCACCGTTCCGGGTTGAAAAACCCAGATAGCTCGTATCAAAAGGATCGTGTCTTCATCTGCTTATAAATCCGGCTCACTCAATGGGGCATAGCGGGGATTCTATATTCTGATTAGTATTGGGAGCATTATCCAGGAATTGTAAACCTTGAACCCTGAACCTGGAACCGCTCAGTTTAGGAATATTTATCACTGACACGCTGACCTTACCTTTTTCAGTCGATCAGAAAGTACTCATAGAATGTGCCGCGCATGCAGTGGTTGGAACTGGCGGCGGAGCCGTAGCCGCCCACAGTGAGGAATCCAAGGTAGTCTCCCTCATGAATCGGGGGTAATGAAATGTCTTTCGCCAATAGATCAATGGCTTCATTGATGTTGCCGGCGATGGTGACTTGCTCTGGTGGAGCGGTCGGATCTTTGCTCAATGGTGCGATGATGAGGGGCATATTATAGTATGCAGGTAGATTCTGGATATTAAAGCCGCCGTTGACACCGACAAACTTAGTGCCGCCTTTCTCTTCGACGGTGTTGACCTGCAAAATGAGGATACCGCAATCCTTAACGAGGTAATCGCCCGGTTCCAGGATTATTTCAAGGTTGCGCTTTTTTGCATGTTTGCTGATTATGCCTGCCCATTGGTCAATATCGAGGGGTTCCTGGCCCTTATTGATCGGGATACCCAAACCGCCGCCAATGTCAAGAGCATCAATTCCCGGACAGCGCTCACCCAGACGTTTGATGGTGCTGATGGCATCACAGTTAATCCAGACTTGGGGGTTGCGCTGCAGACAATCGAGATCCTCGTTTGAGATCGAGGTGCCCGTGTAGGTGATTTCGTTCTGATTGAATCCCGCCTGACGGGCCAGCTGCAGCTCTCCGGGTGAACAGACGTCCACACCGCATTGGCCAAGCATTTTGAGATAGGTGACCAGCGGCAGGAAACGATTGGCTTTGAGCGCGTAAAAAATTTTAAACTTGATCTCCCTTTTTGCCAGGGCCTGTGCCAACCGGGTCAGGTTTTCCTTAATTCGTGCAGAGTTGTAGAGATACACCGGTGTGCCGGCAGATTGTACGAATTCGAGCAAATCCCGGTTTCCCAGAAACAACCGGCCTTTGCGATATCCAAGATCTTCTCGTTCCCACCATAATTGCGGGGATATATTTTTTGGGGACATTGACCGTCTTTCTTACTGATAAGTTCATTATTGTTTAGACATGGATTCACCGCCCGCTTCGCTCGAGTCGCAAAGATCGCAGAGAAACTATTCTTTAACTTTCTGCTGAACCCCGCAAGAGAGCAGCGGGATGCGAGCAAGGGCAGAAAGTTAAAAACACACGTCATTTGGGCAATAGCATCGCGTGCGACATTCAATCCGTCACGCATAAGCAATTGCTTGCCTTTGAGGCGGATTGTCCTTTATGTTTGCCGTCCTTCTTGTCCGCCAGTGTTTTGGGAGGATCAACGGCAAACAAAAAATAAATATTCTCTGCGCACTTTGCGGCTCTGCGGTGAAAAAGCGTTTAATTTCGAAAAAAATGTCTAAATATTTATTGCCGCATTAGTAACTACAGATGCTGCGACATAAACCGCCGTATGACCGGCAGCAGCGCTTGCGTGCCTTCGTGTAAGGGACATATGACCGGAAGCTGGAGCCGTTGGGACAGTTTGTGTCTGTAATCGGCAAGCTCCTCCCGGGAGCCGCCCTCACCATTCAGGGTTACGGCCAGAGTTTGCGCGCCATACATCCGTATCAGCTCGATCTCATCTTCCAAGTCAGGCAGCAGGCATTTTAGATGCTCAAGATCTTCGTAATATTTCCTGAAAGGCGCGTGCTGCAGAATCACGCCTTTTACATTCGCTGAAACAATAATTTCGGAGCCGCATGGTCCGGACGGATTTCTCAAGCCGGATTGTCCTTCGATCAGAATCAGGTCCGGAGAAGACTGGCGGTCGCACTCCACGACCGCATGTTCGAGCTCTCCACTGACAAAATCGTTGAGGGTGGCGTCAAAAATAAACCCATGTTTGTATCCCTGCAGCCAGCCGGTTTGACCGGTGTAAATCATTTCGGTCCGGATACCCTCCTGCCGGCACATTTCCGTGATGAAACGGGCGGTTGTTCTTTTGCCGATGGCGCAATCCATCCCCAGGACTGCAATTTTAGCCGCACGGACTTGATAGATGTCACCACTCCAGAAATGAAGCTGGTCGACTGGTTTGGGTTTGCGAAGATCAATTATCTCGACCCCGTTTTTGCGGGCGGCTTCGCGCAACACAACCTTTTCGCTCAGCAACTGGTGCATGGTGCTGATGATGCTAATTCGGTTTTCCAATACTTCCATGAGGATATCGTTCCAATCCTCGGGCAGCCTGCCGCCGCTCAAGGCCACCCCGATGATGCCGTAATCCGGTTTTTGCCGGGAATGCGCCAGAAATGTATCAATGGATTCAAAAACCGGGATGTTTCTGACACGATCGTCCAGAATTTCACCGGCGTCCTTTCCACAACTTACCGGGTCGATGACACCGACAATGTTGAAGCGGTCGGTTCCCCGTATAAGGCCGTGGGCGGTTTTGGCATCCGATGTGGCCAGCCGCCCGTTTGTCAGAATCAGTGCTGTTTCCTTCAACAATTCAAATCTCCGATTAACTCTACTTTATAATGCCTAAAATGACCTAAATTGCCTAAAATGACTAAAATTATGGAATCGCTGCGCTCTATCTGTCATTATAAAAATGATAGGATGCCACAATTTTAGCTCACTTTAGTTCATTTTAAATTTTAGCTCATTTTGTCATGTGCCAACAATTCAACCCCCAAACCCGGGTTATCGGTTAAGCTGAGTTGACCGTCTTTCAGTATAAAACCTCCCGTTACCAGGTCCCGGGCGAGGTCCAGGTGGCCGTCCAGGTCCAGATAACGGGTGGCCGGAGAGGCCAGGGCGGCATGCAGGGCGGCGGCAATGCCGACAATGCTCTCATCCATGCAGCCCCACATCAGATCGATACCCGCAAGGTTGGCGATCTCGGCAATCTGCAGGCCCGGTGCAATTCCGCCGCACTTCATCAGTTTAATGTTATAAATGCCGAAGGGCCGGGGGGGTTCCAGACAGGTAATTGCATCGCGCGTATCCAAGAGGCTCTCATCGGCTGCGATCCTATTTCTAACCGCTGCCGGCAGTCGGCGCATGCCGTCAAGATCGTCGGCTTTCAAGGGCTGTTCGATAAATTCCAGCGCCAGGGACGCGGTTTGTTTGAGAAAATTTTCGAATTGATCCACCGCGTAACCTTGATTGGCATCCACGCGGATGATAATTTCCGGGCCCATTTTCTGCCGAATCCGGTGCAGACGTTCCACATCTTCTTCCAGCGACCTTCCGATTTTGACCTTGAATATCCGGAAACCGCGAGCCTTATACTCAGCGGCTTCCTCCAGAGACGCTTCGACGGACTCAATGCCAATGGTAATGGAGGTCGGCAGTGACCGGTGCACCCGGCCCAGCAGATCGACCAGGGGCAGGCCAAGATGTTTGGCCCATAAATCATGCAGGGCCATGTCTATTGCCGCCCGGGCGGCCGGTGTCCTCGGCATGGCGTTTTCTATATTCCGCAAGATGCTTTTTAAATGTCGTAAATCAATTCCGGTCAATAAGGCCTCGAGATGGTCGGCCAGAGCCTGCCGGCACTGCTGCACCCCTTCGCCGGTTACTTCTGCGGCCGGAGAGGCGACCCCCAAGCCGACAGACCCGTCTTGCGCCTGCAGGTGAACGAACAGGTTTTCCACCGATTCGATGCGTTCGTAGGCGATGGTGTACGGCCGGGTCAAGGCCAGCTTTTCAGTCCAATAGGTTGCTTTGGAAATCTTCATATGATTCTGCTTTCTGTATTATCCCCAACGTTGCAACATAAGGGTTACTAATGCGGCAATAAATATTTAGACAATTTTTATTGAAATTGAAAGCTATGTATAAACAATTAATGAACATATCAGTATGTATCGCGGTCAAATTCATCCCTGAGGGTTTTCGAGATGACGCTTTACGGTCGTGGGGGGATAATAGAAACTTGTTTACCTGCTTGCAAGATTTATTTTGATATTTCAATTTCCTTGACAGGCCGACAGATTGTATATTATTAAAGTATGAAATACCTAAATAATCGCTCAACTTAGGAAATATGCATCCCATCGAAGCACCATGTTCTGACCTAGTCCATAAGAGGCCTAGAACACGAAATTGAAGATTGAATATTGAAGATTGAATATTTAAGGTATTCTATCATTATGAAAAAGAAGGTTTATATTGTTCAATGCAAAGATTACGATCAGGTCGAGGATAAGCTTGCCGCCTTAATAGATCTGATGGGCGGCATGGGGCGTTTTGCCAAACAAAGCGAGAAAATTATACTTAAGGTTAACTTACTGCGCGAAGCCAGACCCGAAGAAGCGGTTTCCACCCATCCTTCAGTGGTGGCGGCCGTCGGCAGATTGGCAAAAGAAGCCGGCGCGGTTCCCGTCATCGCCGACTCGCCCGGCGGCGGCTACCGCTATACTCGCAAAACCCTGGACAAGATTTATCACACCAACCACATGCATCAGGCGGCGGATCAGGCCGGTATCACGGTCAATTGGGACACAAGCTCCAGGCCCGTATCCTACGCCGATGGAATTCTCACCAAACACTTTGACATCATCACACCGGTTTTTGAAGCGGATGCGGTTTTTAATCTGTGCAAAATGAAGACCCACCTGTTTACCGTTATGACCGGCGCGATTAAAAATATTTTTGGTGTTATTCCCGGACTGTTTAAAACCGGGTACCACGCGAAGCTTCATGATGTGCAAAGATTTGCCGGTATGCTGCTGGATCTGTCTCAATACGTTTCTCCTCGTCTGACGATCATGGACGCCGTTGTCGCCATGGAAGGTGATGGCCCGGGGACCGGAGATCCGCGGTCGGTCGGGTTGCTCATCGGTTCCGAAAACCCTCTGGCGTTGGATGTGGTGGCGACCGAAATAATGGGTCTGAAACGGACAGAAAATCCCGTCATCATGGAGGCCGAACGAAGGGCTCTTAACCCCAACCGTCTGGAAGATATCGAGGTCATCGGAGCGGATCTGGCCGATGTGAAAGTGCCGGACTTTAAGCGGACCCAAGTATCCGCCGGGAGCCTGGGATTGGATCGGATGCCGTGGTATCAGCGGCTTCTTGAACCATTGTTCAAAGATGCGTTTACCGTGCGACCCAAGGTGATCTGGCACAGATGCATCGCTTGCGGTACATGCATTGAAGGCTGTCCCATGGAGGCAATCAGCTTTGTTGATGAGCGGGCTTCCATCGAAGATGACAAATGTATCCGCTGCTACTGTTGCCATGAGATCTGTCCGGAAGAAGCCATCGGACTGCACAGCAGTTGGCTGTATCAGCTGATCTATCCGGGCTAACCCCGAACTAACGCGAACATCGAACGTCCAATCCACCGAAGGCGGATTGAATGGGAAAAGATGAAGAAACAGAAATGGTCATTCAAGGTATGACATCGAATTTCTGAAAACATAGGAAATCAAATGGCCGAGCGCAGCGACATCATTATTCGATATTCAACCTTGAACGTTCGATGTTCGATGTTCAGTTTTTTAGTAAACCTTCCACAGTCCCCCGGCGTAAAATAACCTAACGCTTATGGTGCATATTCCCTGACCCCGGCTTTCTTGTCCAACTCAGCCGAATTCAATGCATCGGCTTTTCTTGCTTACTAACATTCGTCGTATTTACGAATCGATTGATATAGGGTAAAGTCAACTCCTAAATTTTAGTCATCCCAGACACAATTATTTTGTCAGATACGCTTGCCCATTCAATACAGCTTTTTTATAATGGCCTAAATGATGCCCTGAAGGAACGATAAGATGGACGCGAACCAATCAATAGCTCAGTTTACCGTGCAAACCCAATGGAATAATTTGCCGGCGAAGGTACAGGAAAAAGCACGCATGTGTTTTATTGACAATCTGGGTGCTACGATAGCCGGCACAAAAACGAGGGTCAGTCAAATCTGTGCTGACTACGCCCAGACCGCGTGGGCCGGCGATGCCGCAACAATTTTGCTGCATGGTAAACGCGCATCGCCTGTTGGTGCCGCATTTGCCAATGCTGCTGCCGCCAACGGAATCGATACGGACGACAGCGTCAGATATGCATGGGGGCATGGCGGAGCGCAGATATTCCCGGTAGCCCTTGCTCTGGCGGAAGGGCTGGGCCTTGACGGCGCACGTTTGTTGGCAGCAATGGTGGCAGGTTATGAAGTGGCCCACCGTATCGGGGGGTGCTGGCATGAACACCACAGCGATTATCAGGCGTGTGGATCCTGGGGTTCGGTGGCCAGTGCCGCTGTAGCCGCCAATTTAATGGGGCTGACAGCCGAGCAAACGACTCATGCTCTGGGTATCGCCGAGTATCATGCACCGAATGCACCCATGATGAGGGATATCGATCATCCGGCAATGGTCAAGCACGCTATCCCATGGGGGAGCATGACGGGTATCACGTCTGCCGAATTGGCTTTTCGAGGTTTTAGCGGGATTCCGTTGTTTCTCGGAGAGGCGCGTTATCATGACTGGATGATGGACATTGGTGAGAAATACCTCATGCTTGAGGGCGTCGCATGGAAAATGAAAGGATACGCCTGCTGTGGGTGGGCCCATGCCGGTGTCGAAGGTGCACGGGAACTGGTTGCAAACCATGAGATCGCTCTTGATCAGATAGAGCGCATCGTGGTGGATGCATTTAGTGAAACCGTCCGATTGGGGACCAAATTGCCATCAACGACGGAAGAAGCCCAGTTCAATCTTGCCTGGCCGGTGGCGGCCATGCTTGTGGATGGTGAAATCGGCCCCAATCAAACCCTGGAACGGCGCCTCAACGATCCAAAAATCCGGGATCTTGCCCAAAAGGTTGAAGTCGTCGAGTCCGAAGAGCTTAACCAGTTGTGCCGGCTTCATGCAAAAGGGGATCCGCGGGGTCGTTTTGCCAGTATTGTGACGATAAAACTTAAGGACGGACGCGAGTATTGTTCCGGTATGAAAGATGGTGGCATGAAATTTCCTGCACCGACATGGACACCTGAAATGATGACTGAAAAATTTTACTGGTTGGCCGCGACTGTATTGGACAGTGCATTGATAGATGAAGTGCTGGAAATGGCATGGCATCTCGATGAGATTGACCGGATCAAAGAACTGACGAAGATGTTGAGATAATTGGGGGGTCGGGGAGTTATTCAAAGCTGAATCGCTGCATGGATAATCACCACCGAAACCGCATGAACTCGACCCTAAAGCATCGTAACGAATGAACAGTAATCAATATGAAAACGGGATATTATGCGCAATGCCGCGATAGGATGTTAAATAAAAGCGCAGTACAAAGCTGTTCATTCATAACGATCCCTAATGGTCTCAGACAGCATCCGCTTTCGGTGGCGATCATCCAATCCGTTATAGTTATAGGATTGCGCAGAAAACTACCAACCCCTCAGGTTATTATAAGCTCGTTATCAAATCTACTGAGACGCATCAACGGAGGCGTCGGTGAGCATTTTTGGAAAGATTATAGAGGTCGATCTTTCAGCGCAGAAGATTGATCAGAAAATTTTATCGGAACAAACGATTCGACGAAGCCTGGGCGGGTTCGGCTATAATGTAGAGACATTGTATCGTCGAATCGATCCAACCATCGATTGCTTTGATCCCAAAAATATTCTTATGATTAGTAGAGGTCTGTTGACCGGGACCGTGGCCCCATCTTCGTCTCGCATCCATATCAACGCTCTTTCCCCATTATCCGGTCTTATCGGCAGTTCAAATGTAGGAGGGTTTTTCGGTTTCAGGATGTATTCACTGGATATACACAGCATCATTGTCACCGGATGTTATGTAAGACCCGCTTATTTGCATCTTTCAAGGGACGGTGCGGAAATCAAAGATGCACGGGATCTCTGGGGCCTCGGCACCCGTGGCACGGAAGAACACCTTCGGCAAGTCATCGGCAAAGAAAACTTCGATATTTTGTCGATTGGACCCGCGGGTGAAAAACGGGTCCTGTTTGCCTGCATTATGGCCGGCTCGGATCACTCGGCCGGCCGTACAGGGTTGGGCGCACTCATGGGTGCGAAAAACCTTAAAGCCATTGTTGTGCAGGCCGAACCGAAAAAAGACAAAATGAATTCGCTGCAAGCCGATGTGATAAGACAATATGTTGCCGGAATGAAAAACAACGTTTCACGGTACCGTGACCTATCCAATTATGGGACAGCAGGAGATATCCTTGAAACCAATCAGATGGGAATGTTGGGAACAAAAAATTATCAAGAATATCAGATAGACAATGTGGAACAGATCGATGGCAGGCAACTGAACCGATTTGTTAAAAAGAAGCGCAAGTGTCATCGCTGCCCGATCCATTGTAAGGCCGAAATTGAGCTGAAAAGCGATCGCTATAAGGGATTTAAAGGCGGGAGACCTGAATATGAAACCATTATCGACCTGGGACCTTTATGTGGTCTTTCAGATCCTGAATCCCTGCTGTACTTGAGTAATTTATGCAATATCCTCGGGTTGGATACGATATCCACCGGAAGCGTGATAGCTTTCGCCATGGAGCTTTTTCAAAGGGGAATTCTGACCCCTGAAGACACCGGCGGCATAAACCTCAAATGGGGGGATGCCGAAGCCATGGAGGAAGTGATACGGCAAATTGCGGATAGAAAAGGATTGGGTGATCTGTTGGCCAAGGGTGTAAAGCGGGCTTCTGAAATCATCGGCAGGGGTGCCGAAAAATATGCCTATCATGTCAAGGGGGTCGAGATTTATGGCGGTGATCCCAGGGGAATGATGGGGATTGCTCTCGCATATGCCGTATCCATGCGTGGCGGCGATTTTACGAGCGTATATCCGGTGCCCGAATTCAGGTATACTGCCGAACAGGCCTTGCAGGAATTCGGTACCAGGGACGTCATTGACTTTACTGCTACCAGCGGTAAAGGGCCGATGGTAAAAAAATGCATGATTGTCAGCTCGGTGATTGATTCACTGGGGATCTGCAAGGTGCCCGTTCTCTCCATAATGGGCAATTACAACCTGGAAATGGAAGCCAAACTGATCCACGCCATAACGGGTTTGGATTTATCTCCCGCCGCGTTATTCGCCATTGGCGAGCGTCTGGTGCACATGGAAAAGATTTTCAACATTCGCCGGGGCGGCAGCATTGGCCAAGACAGCCTGCCGGAATTATTTCTTCAATCCCCCATAACCAAGGGGCCGATTCGTGGGAGAAAGGTTAACCTAAAGCCCATGATTCAGGAGTTTTATCAATGCATGGGGTGGGA
>CALZJV010000046.1 GCA_945787595.1 uncultured Desulfobacterales bacterium
TGCAACCAAATCAGTGTTCAGGTTTCAGGATTCGGTATTTACTGACACCTGAAACCTGACACCTGAAACCTTGAACAGATTTGATCTATGGCAGAGCCGCTCACCTCTGACCTGGCCCTGAGGACCAGGTTTTCGATTTTGAATAAATGCCAACAGGTGTTTTATTGTTTGTACATACCGTTCTTTAAGATTCGTTTGAGCTTGTCCAGGAGTTCGAATTTTTGATTTACGGATAAATTCTTCAACATTAATTCCAGCGCCTGATCTTTTTCCTTTTCGATATTCTTCAAGGTTCTTTTTCCTTTTGGAGTAATTTCAAGGATGGTTATACGTTCATCGCCGGGGTCGGATTTCTTGATGATAAATCCATCCTTTTCCAGCCGCTTGGCGATGCCTGTAATATTGGCACCTGGAACGAGCATAATCCGGCTCACATCGCTTATCTTGTTCTGACCGTTTTTAGAAGCCTCTAAAACCCTCAGGACATTGTACTGCGGAAACGAGAGTCCGTAATTCCTGAAAATACCGGTATGATTTCTTTTAAAAATTTCTGCCGCCCTCACGATGGCCATAAGAACCTTTTCGTCAGTGCTCAAATCACTCTTGTAAGTATCAACAATCATAATTATTTCCTTTGATTCTATATAATAGGTATATTCAGTCAATACTTAATATATCAATATATTGACTATATACTTTACGCCTCAGGTGTTTCATATAATACCCTTTATTTATAAAACGCAAGCATTTTTTCTAAAATCAGAATTGGAATATCTATTGGTGCTTTCCAAAAACAGCCATTAATAGTATGCTCAATAGCCTTAATCTGTCATAAAAAATGTTGACACCTGATTTAATTTTAATTATTGATAATCAATATCTTTAGTACTTGAGAAAATCGGAAAGCAAACTCTTCGAGTATTAGGGCTGCGGCCAAACTTTAGGTCACTTTAAACTTGTAGGGAGAATTTATCCGGGATAGGGAGTTTCCATGTAATTATGTCTTTCTCCGAAAGCGTTTCCCGAAAACAAACAACTAATCGATGGAGGCCGTCAGCATGACAAGTAAGCTTGTGTTAAAGGAATTGAGCCGGTATCAAATCGGAACCTTTGCGGACATCATCTATCGAAATGCATTGCTTTATCCCGACAGCGAAGCCTTTGTATGCGGCTCCCAAAGAATTACTTTCGCCAAGTTTAATTCACGGGTGAACAGTGTAATCCATGCACTACGCTCAGCAGGGGTCAAAAAAGGGGATGTCATTGGCATTCTATCATGGAATTGTCTTGAATTCGCCGATGTTTATGGGGCGGCAATGAAAGGGGGATTTATTGCTTCACCCTTTAATCCCAGGCTTCGCAGGGAAGAGCTTGAATATCTCATCAATTATTCGGAGGCAAAAACACTTTTTATTGGAGCAGACCTTGAGGCTACTATTGGCAACCTGCGCTCTCAGCTTCCAAAAGTCAAGCACTATATTTCTTTTGGAGGTTCGGCTCTTGATATGCATTCTCATCACGAGTTGCTCGCCACCCACCCATCTGAGGAGCCTGAGGTGCGTGTGTGCCAAGACGACCCTTTTCTCCTTTTCTATACCAGTGGTACCACCGGCGTTCCTCGCGGTGCCCTCTACACTCATTTTCGCAAGCTGGATAATAACCGCATTAAAGCGCTGGAGATGGGCGTAAAGCCTGAAGACAGGCATGTCCTGGTATTGCCATTTTTTCACATCGGCGGGGATTGCCATGTATGGCCCTTTTTCCTGGTTGGGGGCTGTAATGTGATCATGCCGCAAAAATCTTTTGATCCGGTTGCAGTTCTGCAGGCGATTCAAAAGGAGAAAGCAACCGATATGCAAATTGTCCCCACCCAGCTTAATGCGATACTTTCCTGCCAGAGTCTTAAGGATTACGACCTGAGCAGCCTGAATCGAATCTATTATGCTGCATCGCCCATGCCAATAGAGTTGTTGAGACAGGGGCTTGAAGTGTTTGGGCCAATTTTTTCACAGGGATATGGTCAGACCGAATCAGGACCACAAATTAGTTCACTTCCCAGGAAGGCCCATCAGGTCCTGGACAGGCCATTGGAAGAACAAAAAGTGTTAAGCTCTTGTGGGCAACCCAGTCTGGGTGTTCACGTCCGAGTGGTTGATGAAAAGGACAATGATGTGGAGCCCGAAACCGTGGGTGAAATTATTGCACAGAGTGATTCCATCATGGTTGAATACTGGAATAGACCGCAAGAAACCCGGGAGGCTCTCATAGATGGGTGGCTCCATACCGGCGACCTCGGATATTATGATGAAAAAGGTTTCTTGTATATCGTAGATCGAAAAAAGGACATGATAGTAACCGGCGGCGAGAATGTATATTCACGCGAAGTAGAAGACGTCCTCTACCTGCATCCTGCGATAGCCGAAGCAGCTGTTGTGGGTGTTTCCGATCCCGTTTGGGTGGAGCGGGTACATGCTGTTGTCGCATTAAAGCAAGGTGCCGCTGTGAAAGAGGATGACGTTATCGCCTTTTGCAAGGAGCATCTGTCTTCTTATAAGGCACCTAAATCATTAGAATTTGTTGAATCTTTACCCAAAAACCCGCAGGGAAAAATTCTTAAAAAAGAAATTCGTAAACGCCACCGGACTGGAAAATAATCGTAAGTACCATGTCATCTTAGGAGGACTGATGTCAGAAGTTAAGCAAGTACAGACAGTTTGTCGCAGCTGTCATGGCGGGTGTGGTGTGATTGCCCAGGTAAAGGACGGAAAAGTCATCAAAGTTGAGGGTGATCCGGAATCCCCCATCAGTCACGGCAGCATGTGTGCAAAAGGGCTGGCGATCACCCAGTTGGCCTATCACCCGGATCGGGTCCTTTATCCCATGAAAAAAACCAATGGAAACTGGGAGCGGAGTACCTGGGACGAGGCCCTAGATGCGGTTTCCGCGAAGTTTAAAGAGGTTATCGCAGAATACGGTCCCGAGTCCATCATCGTCGGCCAGGGTACAGGGCGGGATTTCGAAAGCCACTTCTCACGCTTCGGCAATTTATTAGGCACCCCCAACATGTTAACGGCCGGCCACATGTGTTATCTCTCCCGTATCGGAGCCACCCTGACCACCTGCGGCCGACACCCCGCCATCGACTATGCCAACTGCCCCAAGTGTATTGTCATGTGGGCCTGTAATCCGCTATGGACCAACCCTGATGAATACAAGGGGGTTAGTTTTTGGCGGGCCTATGAAAAGGGAGCAAAGCTGATCGTTATTGATCCGCGTAAAGGCTTCCTGGCCAGCAGAGCAGACCTTTGGCTGCAGCTGCGGCCGGGTACGGATGCGGCTCTGACCCTGGGTTTTTTTAACGTGATCATTGAAGAAAAACTGTATGACTCGGATTTTGTGGCCAACTATATTCACGGCTGGGACGATTTTGTGGACCGGATTAAAACGGATTATCCCCTCGAGCGCGTGGCAGAAATTACCTGGGTTAAACCGGACCTTATCCGTCAGGCTGCGCGCTTGTACGCGAATACAAAGCCGGCCGGGATCCACTGGGGGGTGCCGACGGAACAAACCATCAATTGCACCGATTTCACCCGGACCGCAGTCGGTCTCATGGCGGCCACCGGAAACCTGGATGCACCCGGCGGCAATGTTTTTCACGAGCCGCCCGGGACCCGAAAGATTTCTGAATTTTCCGCGCATATGGCTTTGTCCGACGAGCAGAGAAAGAAACGTTTAGGTGGGGATCAATACAAGCTGGCCGCCCGCATGACCATTGTGACGCCCAAGTGTGCCTGGGACGCGATTTTGACTGACAAACCCTATCCGGTCAAAGCCGGATACCTGGTGGCGACCAACCCGGTGGTATCCAGGGCGAACGCCAAAGAGGTTTACGAGGCATTGAAAAAACTGGATTTCCTGGCTGTATCCGATTTCTTCATGACACCGACAGCGGAACTGGCGGATGTTTTTCTTCCAGCCGGCACCTGGCTTGAACAGGATCACGTGGCGGAAAACTGGAAATATCACGGCTACGTGCTGGCCAGACAAAAGGTGGTTGAGATCGGCGAATGCTGGCAGGACCACAAAATATTTATGGAATTGGGTAAGCGAATGGGTCAGCAATGGTGGGACACCATCGAGGATTCTTTGGACTGGCTGCTTGAACCGACCGGCCTAAGTTGGGAGGAATTCAAAAAGAAAGGCTACCTTCACGGTGAACAGAAATATTACAAATACAAGGAGAAGGGCTTTTCCACCCCCACGCGCAAAGTCGAGCTGTATTCCACCACACTCGAGAAATGGGGCCGCGATCCTTTACCCAAGTATACGGAGATTCCCGAAAGTCCGGTTTCCAGACCCGATCTGGCTGAAAAATTCCCTTACATACTAAATTCCGGATTGCGTACGCCCACATTTTTCCACTCTGCCAACCGGCAGATACCGTGGCTCAGAGAAATCCGGCCCGATCCCATAGTGGAAATCCATCCCGCAACGGCAGAAAAGCACAACATCCGGGAAGGCGACTGGGTTTGGATCGAATCGCCGCGGGGCCGCGCGAAACTAAAAGCCAAACTAAACGGCGGTATCGACCCGAGAAATATCGTGGCCGAACACGGCTGGTGGTTCCCGGAGATCAAGGACTCCGGTCACGGTTGGGACCTCTCCAACATTAATCTGCTGACCGACAACTCTCATGAGTCCATGGATCCCGTGATGGGGGCGACCAATCTGAGAGTCCTTTTATGCAAAATATATCGCTGCGAAGATGAATAGGAGGAAAAAGGATGGACAAGATATCGTTGATGTTTCGCAAGAAGGACTGTATGGGCTGCCATGCCTGCGAAGTCGCTTGCAAGCAGGAGCATGGACTGGGTGTCGGTCCGCGGTTGGTTAAAGTGATCGAAAAATCTTTTGATTTCATACCCATATACTGCCATCACTGCGCCAAGGCACCCTGCAAAAAGGCTTGCCCGGTGGACGCGATTTCACGCAATGAACAGGGCATCGTCTCGATCGACTCCGAGCTTTGTATCGGTTGCCGGGATTGTATCGAAGCCTGTCCCTTTGGCGCCATGCAATTCGAAGGCAACCGGGAAGTAGCCGTAAAGTGTGACCTATGCATTCACCGGTTGACGGAATGCAAGCCGCCGGCCTGTATGAGTGTCTGCCCGACGGGTTGTATCTATTTAGGCGGTCGAAAAAGTATCGCGGCTGTGTTTGAAAAAACGATTTAGCAGGAAATATGGCTAGATGGAAGCGGATAGAAAAGTTAAACTGCAAATTGACCGCCTATTGCTCAGTTTCGGTGGTGTTTTTGCCCTGAATGAAGTCAGCCTGGACGTCAGGGATAATGAGATTTTGGCGATCATTGGACCGAATGGGGCCGGCAAGACCGCCCTGCTCAACTGCATCAATGGTTTTTACAAACCCCAGGAGGGCGAGATCTACTTTAATGGGAAAAAAATTACCCGCATGCGCCCCGATAAGCTGACCAAACTCGGCATTGCCAGAACCTTTCAGAATATTGAGCTCTACACCGGGCTCAGCACTCAGGATAATATCATGGCGGCCCGGCACGTGCTGATGAAACAGAACTTCCTCACCGGCGCGCTGTACCTTGGCTGGGCACTTCAGGAAGAAATCAGGCACCGTCAGGCGGTTGAGGAGATTATCGACTTTTTAGAAATGGCGCCGATGAGAAAGAGAGTCGTCGGCGTATTGCCTTACGGGATGCAAAAGAGAGTTGAGTTGGGAAGAGCATTAGCACTTGAACCGAAAGTGTTGTTGCTGGATGAACCCATGGCAGGGATGAATCTAGAGGAGAAGGAGGACATCGCCCGCTTCATTTTAGATATATTTGAAGGCCAGGGAGCCACCTATCCCGACACCCCTGTTCTCAGGGATGGGATTCGCAGCATCATCCTAGTCGAACATGATATGGGGGTGGTGATGGACATCGCCGACAGGATTGTGGTTCTTGATTTTGGACGCAAAATTGCCGAGGGAACGCCGGCTGAAATTAAGACGAATCCGGAGGTTATCAGCGCTTATCTGGGGAAAGAAAAATAGGGTTTCAGGTGTCAGGTTTCGGGTGTCAGAAAGGCGAGTAGCTAATTCCTGAAACCTGAACACTGACACCTGAAAACTTAGGGCGGAGCAGACAAAATGCTGCAAGTCAAAAATATTGAAGTTGTCTATATGAATGTTATCCGGGTGCTGCGAGGTATATCGCTAACGGTAGCCGACGGCCAGATCGTTGCGCTGCTCGGAGCAAACGGCGGCGGGAAAACGACGACGCTCAAGGCCATCTCGGGCATGCTCAAAACCGAAGAGGGTGACGTCACCGACGGCAGCATCGAGTTTGACGGCAAGCGCATAGACCGTTTCGGTCCCGAACATATTGCTGTTCTGGGCATCAGCCAGGCCATGGAAGGACGCAGGGTTCTCGAGCACCTCAGCGTAGAGGAAAATTTGCTCGTAGGCGCCTACTGCCGCAAAGACCGCCGGGGAGTCAAGCAGGACCTTGAAATGGTCTTTGATTACTTCCCGTCCATTAAACGCCTGCGCCGCCGGATGAGCGGTTATCTGTCCGGCGGTGAACAGCAGATGCTGGTGATCGGGCGGGCACTTATGGCGCGCCCCAAACTGATGCTCCTGGATGAACCGTCGCTCGGTCTCGCTCCGCTGATGGTGCAGGAAATATATGAAATCATCCAGAAAATCAATGCCGAGCAAAAGATGGCCATACTTCTGGTGGAGCAAAACGTCAGAGCTGCCCTGGGCATCGCCGATTACGGTCATGTTCTGGAGAATGGCCGCGTCGTTCTGAGCGGTCCGGCAGAAGACTTAAAAGATAATGAGGACGTGCGCGAGTTCTATATGGGGCTGTCGGCGGTCGGCTCCCAGAAGAGTTATCGTGAAGTCAAGCACTACCGCCGCAGAAAACGGTGGTTGGGTTAACACCCGGATAAACCGGAATTGAATATTGAATATTGCAAATTGACTATTTAGTAACCCAGAATGTAGGTGTCAGGTTTCGGGTGTCCGGATAGCGATTCTGCAAATCCTGAAACCTGAACACTGAAACCTGAAACCTTAAGTCTTCGACAACATTTTGCCAGTTAGAGCCATACAAAGGCTAATATCAAGGGGGAAATGACGATCAGGATGGAGCAAGCCTACCGGGCAAAGGGTGATACCTGGCCCAAGATACTCAAATACAATTACGAAACATGCGGCGATAAGCGCAGAGCCATGCGTCACAAGCACTATGGTGTCTGGCAGCCTCATACATGGAAGGACTATTATCTCAATGTTAAACACCTGGCACTTGGATTACTGGCCTTCGGTTTTGAGCCACGAGACAAGGTGCTGATCATCGGAGATAATGCTCCCCAGTGGTACTACGCCGAGCTGGCCGCCCAGGCCAACCACGGCCTGTCCGTGGGGTTGTTTTCGGAGCTGCTACCATCTGAAATAAAATACATTGCCGAAAATTGTGAGGCAAGATTTGCCGTTGTTGAAGGCCAGGAGCAGGTTGATAAGCTGCTCGAAATCAAAGATGCCCTTTCCCTTCTTAAAAAAGTCATTTACTGGAACTACAAGGGGCTTGCTCACTACGATGATGACATTCTGGTCGGATACAGAGAAGCGCTGACACAGGGGAAAACTTATGAAGCCGAACACGGCGGGCTCTTTGAGCAGAATGTGAAAACCGGCAAAGCGGATGACCCATGCGCCGTCATTTACACTGCCGGAACCACCGGGGCAGCGCCCAAAGGAGCCGTCCACACTTACCGCACATTGAGAGCGGGCGCCGACTATCTTCTGCAGCTCGACCCGTGGTTTGAGAATGATAATGTTGTCCCTTATCTGCCGCCCGTCTGGATAAACGAGCAATGGATCGGCATCGGCTGCCACCTGTTATCGGCCGGCATCCTGAACTTTGCCGAAGCGTCGGAAACCCAGCAGCGGGACAGCCGGGAAACAGGGCCGAGCATCGTATTCTACGGCGCGCGGCTGTGGGAAAGCCAGGCTGCTGCGGTGCAGGCCCGGATTCTCGGGGCGGATGCCATTAAGCGCTTTGCCTACCGGCTGTTGATGCCGGTCGGCTATAAGGCCGCTGAATTGAAATATCGCCGCCAAAGCCCGGGCTTAACCTTGAAGATGCTTTATTATTTCGCAGATACCTTCCTGTTCAGGTCCATCAAGCGCAGCCTGGGTTTATCAAATGCCAGAATCTGTTATACGACCGGGGCGATACTCAGCCCGGATGCCTTCAGGTTCTATCATGCCCTCAATATTCCGCTTAAGAGCCTGTATGGAACAACCGAGGGAGGGGCGCTCACCGGCGCCAGGAATGATGAAATCCATTTTGAGACGGTAGGACCTGCTCATGAGGGGACAGAGGTAAGCATCAGCGCAACCGGTGAAATCAATTACCGCCAGCCGGGTATTTTTGTCGGGTATTATAAGGACCCGGAAGGGACGGCGGCGGTGCTTAATGACGGGTGGTTTCAAAGCGGCGACAGCGGTTCGATTCGGGAAGACGGGCACCTTGTTTTTACGGATCGACTCAAAGACCTTGTGGAACTTCCCGGTGATGATAAAGTGGCTCCCCAATTTATTGAAAGCCGGCTAAGGTCCAGTCCCCATATAAAGGATGCCTGGATACTGGTCGGCCCGCAAGGTGCCTACCTTGCGGCGATTATAGTTATCAACTATGATAACGTCAGCAGGTGGGCGGGGCAGAACAGAGTGGCGTTTACTTCCTTTGCCGAACTTTCCCAGGCACCGGAGGTTTATGAGCTGGTAAGGCAGGACATCGCAAGAGTCAACCAAACGGTGCCTGCCGGCGCCAGGGTGAAAAAATACATCAACCTCCACAAGGAACTCGATCCAGACGAGGGCGAGCTGACCAGAACCAGAAATCTGAGAAGAGCGTTTTTGGAAGAACGCTACCGCAAGCTTATGGATGCTATCTACAGTGACAATGACACGGTGCCGATAGAGGCCCGGGACGGAAACCGTGACGGGCGGACGGCAACCATCGAGACATCGCTTCGAATCCAGTTTGTCGAAGGAGCTGGCTGATGACCTTTTTTCTACAACTAATCGTAACCGGCCTTGCCCAGGGCATGGTTTATGCGTTGATCGCCATCGGCTTTGTAATCATATTGAAATGCTCTGAGGTGTTTAACATTGCCCAGGGACACTTCGTTTTGATCGGTGGCTATCTCGGCTGGACCTTTCTGGTGCCGCTTGGTTTACCGATATGGGCCGCACTGCTGGCGGCAATCGCAGCGGCCATCATTATGGGTTTGTTGATCGAGCGGCTGATGCTGCGCCCGCTGGTGGGGCAGCCGGTGCTGGCCGTCGTCATGATGACCATCGCCCTCTCCACGGTATTGGGCGGGCTGGCGACCCTGCTATGGGGCGCCGAATACAAGGCCTATCATGGATTACTGCCGACGATAAACATGAAAGTCGGCGCAATATCCATACCTTCAGAGTCTTTGATCGGACTCATCGTCTCTGTTATATGTATGGCGATACTCATGTTCGTTTTCCGCTATACCAAAATTGGACTGGCCATGCGGGCCACGGCCGAGGATTTGCAGGTGGTGCAAAGTGTCGGTATCAAGGCGACAACCGTCTATGCCGTTTCATGGGTCATTGCCAGTGTCGTCGGTGTAATCGGCGGCATCCTGCTGGGGGGCGTGTCCGGCGCGAATATGGAACTCGCCCATATCGGTCTCAAGGCATTCGCAGTTGTGCTGCTGGGCGGGGTCAATTCCATCGGGGGGGCCATTGTCGCCGGAATCATACTGGGGATGCTGGAAAACGTCGCTGCCGGGTACCTGGACCCGTTATTGCCCGGCGGCGGACTGGCCCAGGTATTCCCGTTTTTTGTGATGATCATCGTCCTGGTCTTCAGGCCGCACGGGCTCTTTGGCCTTGCACATATAGAAAGGGTTTAATCAATGGGTTTGCGCACCGGAACTTTCCACGAAAATTATGCCGAAGAAATGGCGACCTTCAACTCCAGGCGGCGATGGGGAACAGTGACGGCGCTGATCGTCTTTCTTTTCGTCTGCCCCCTCTTTTTCAGCGACAGAATGCTGACCATCCTGACGACAATGGGCATCGCTGTTGTCAGCATCCACGGACTCAATATTCTCACCGGTTACTGCGGTCAGATCTCCATCGGCCATTCCGGATTTATGGCGGTCGGCGGTTATACCTCGGCGATTCTGTGCGCCAAACTCGGCTGGCCGTTCTGGGCCGCTCTGCCCTGCGGCGCCCTGGCTGCGGGAATAGCCGGTTTACTCTTCGGTCTGCCGTCCTTAAAAATCAAGGGCTTTTACCTCATTATGGCGACCATTGCGGCCCAGTTCATTATTATCTGGATCATCATCCAGCTCCGCAGTATCACCGGCGGGACCGATGGGTTGCTCGTCCCCAAACCGGCGATCGGCGGTATCGTGCTGAGTTCCAAAACCAACTACTACTACCTGGTGATGGTTTTTGTCGTCCTGGCGACGATCACGGCTCACAACATCGTCAGAACCAGGGCTGGCAGAGCTTTCATCGCCATCCGGGACAACGACCTGGCGGCTGAGGTCATGGGAGTCAGTCTGTGGAGCTACAAACTGCAGGCATTCTTTATCGGCTGTGTCTATGCCGGAGTGGCCGGATCATTGCTCGTTCACTATGTTCGGTTCGCCAGCATAGAACAATTTCCGTTTATGGATTCCGTCTGGTATTTGGGGATGTTGATCGTGGGGGGCATGGGCAGCACGACCGGGGCGATCTTTGGTGTAATTGCTCTCAAGCTGCTGGATGAGCTCGTTACCGTCGCCGGACCGATCCTGGCCGCCGCCGTTGCGCCTCAGGCAGCCGCCTCGCTGGCGCTCATTTCCCACGGGTTGATCATCATCATCTTTTTGATTTTTGAACCGCGGGGGCTTCATCACCGCTGGGAGATGATTAAGGCTTATTTTAGGCTCTGGCCCTTCTCCCATGAGGCATCGGAGTAAGAGAACGGCGACATAATTTTTCATTGTTGGCCACGTCCGTCGTTTTTAAAATCTAAAAAGGAAGGAGAAATACAAAGAGCAGAAGGTTGAATGGAGACAATCGAGCGTCTAAACCAATAACAATCGATCAGGAAGGAGGTAAACCATGGCTAAAAACAGATGGATGCTAGCTGCTATCATGATTATTTTAATGGTGGCAACAACGTTATTGCCTGTCAGCGCTCAAGCTGAAAAAGTACTGTATGTCGGCGGGACCCAGTCGCTGACCGGGCCCTTTGCCGAGGATTCAGCAGCTGTGCTGGCTGCCATTGAGGACTATGTCAAATATGTTAATGAGACCAAAAATCTGGCTCCGTGGCGCAACGAGAAATTTCCTGCCGATGTAAAACTGGAGGTGCTGTGGCGGGATGACGAACTCAAGCCGCCCAAGGCGTTGTCAATCTATGAGGAGCTCAAAGCCAAAGGCATGCTGGTAGGCAGAATCTCGGGGTCACCCATAGCGCTGGCACTCAAAGACAGATTATGGGAGGATCAGATGGGCGCCACGAGCATGGCTACCGGACCTTACTACCTGTCGCCGCCTCAAAGCTGCTTCACTTATTATCCCATTTATACCGATTCTATTGCGGCCATCGCCGACTGGTTTAAAGAGAACTGGAAGGAGGCGCGAAAGCCGAGAGTCGCCTACCTGACTGCCGATAACGCCATGGGCAGGTCGATTGAGATACCTGAGATGAAAGCCTATCTTGAAAAGACCGGCTATGAGTTTGTCGGCATCCAGTATGTACCGCTGGTGCCGACCTCGCCGCCCACCACCCAGCTTACCTGGCTCAAACAAAAAGGTGTTGATCTTGCCCTGGGTGTCATGATCAATCCAGGCTCACAGCCGACTGTCAAGGAGATGGTCCGGCTGGGGATGGGCCCCAACCAGCCTTATAAGATGACCTTCGGTGTCCCCGCACCCGGTCACTCTGCCGTGTTCGCCGAGGCCATGGGTGAGTTGGGTGACGGTTATGTCTGCGCCGGCAGCTTCCGCCCCATGGATGACCTTGCCACCCCAGGGATAAAGTTCTGCAACGACTTGCAGGAGAAGTATCGCACCGGCAAGCGGGTTACTCATATCATGTATGAGGCTGGGGTCTTGGAGGCCATGATCCAGGTCGAGGCCTTACGGCTGGCCATGCAAAAGGTGCCTTTCGAAAAGCTTACGGCGCGTGACGTGCTGGAGCACGGCTTCTATCAGATAAAAAATCTTCCCACCGGCGATATCAGCAGTACGCCGCTAACCTATGGTAAAGGCGATATCGAGGGGGTTGATCAGGTACGTATTGACCAGGTGCAAAATGGCAAGTCGGTAAAAGTGGGCATCTTCCCTCTGCGCCATATTTTTACAAAAAAATAGGTTCAACTAATTATTATTCCAAGGGCTCTATCACTAATAGAGCCCTTGGACAGCCCGATTGAAATTAAAAGACAGCTTTTGACATAACCATCATCCAATGTGCCCTCCAAAGCGCCTCAACAGTAGGAAATAAGAGGGAAAGGGATAGATTCGCATGATTCTCACTAAAGAATATGTACCTATTTTGAACAAGTTTAACTTCGAAGTACCGCCGGTTGGCGTTAAATTCCTGGCCAAACCGCCGAACATGGTCGAGAGGCTGGACGAGAACATGGCCTTCTGCGAAATGCTCAAGAGGGCACAGGAAGGGAAGGCCTTTTTTGCCGACATAAAAAACCATACCTGTGAGGCAGGACTGTATGTATTGGGGCAGGCGGATGCCCCAGAACCGTTTATCAGCGGAGAATTCGGAGCTGGTTTGCAAATCTATGAAGAGCCGCGATCCGCAAGCCGACTTTACCTGCATATTCCCAAGATAGGCAGAGGCGTCGTTCACCATGTGGCCTTTTCCCCACTGGATGAGCTCCCCTTTGAACCGGATCTAATGATCCTCCTCGCCGAAACCAGTCAGACGGAAATCCTGCTGCGGGCAATGAGTTACCGAACCGGGCAAATGTGGGTTAGCAAGTTTACTCCCGCTATCGGATGTGCATGGACATACATTTATCCGTATCTCACTGGAGAATTGAATTATTTCATCACCGGTCTTGGCCATGGGATGAAGCGCCGGCAGCTATTTCCGGAAGGCCGGCAAATTATTTCCATCCCCTTTGATCTGTTGCCTTCCCTGCTGCAAACATTGGAGGAGATGCCGTGGGTCTTGCCAGCCTATAAACCGGATGGACTGGAATATGTCGGGCGGCTACTTGATAGGCTGGGCCTGACCTGATCTTGCAATTCAGAACCTTATTTTTATGTGCTATTTCATCTTCTGCGGAAGGGCCTCATGGACGATGCGTTCGGAAAGTGATTTCGTTTCTCCCCACGAAATGCAACGCGTGGGACAGACCGAATAGCATGCCGGGGTTTGATCGTTCTTCAGACGCTCAATACACAGATCGCACTTGACCGCGGTTTCCTGATCATCATCATACTGCATGGCTCCGAAAGGACAGGCCGCCAAACACTCTTTACAGCCGATGCACAATTCTTCATCGATGAGAACCAGACCCATATCGTTTCTTGAAATAGCATCCACCGGGCAGGCATCCTTGCACGGTGCCTTGGCACAATGGTGACAATATACCGGGAAAAAATCAGCTGATTTTTCGATGACACGCACCAGGCGCGGCCCGACACCCAGTTCGTGTTCCTGCTTGCAGGCCACCTCACAGGCGTGGCAGCCCATGCAGTCATTCTTGTAAAACATTAAAGATAATTTCGGCATTGCGACTCCTCCTCGTTATCGTTGATATCTTTTGGGAACAAATTTCATCGCCGGACGCAACGGACATGATAGGGATTCGTCTTATAGTAACTGAGCACGTAAGCACCGTCGAACATCACGATCCAGGCATTACTTTTATTGGGTCCGAAAGTGGTCGACGACCAATAACTTAAGCTATCTCGAAAAGGTACCTCTTCCCTCATAGCCGGTCGGTATTTAGATCGGTCCAACAAAGATTCCAGTTCTCTTGCCGCAGGCAGGCGCCAATCATCCTTGCCATTGATGGATAGGGATCGGGCATAGGACTGCGCAGCGTGCCAGTTCATCCGGCCCGGAGATTCGCACTGCCATTCCAGGCCGGTCGCTGGATCAAACCATGTGGCAGCATTTGCTGTACAGTGTTCAATCGCTCCATCCGTTGTGTCGATCATTTTTACAGCCCCGACAATATCTGGTTTTTGGTCTAAGTCTTTGCATTGCTAGCTCCTTGTATGAAACTTCATTTATTTCGACAGGATTTACAGGATTAGCAGGATTTTTTTTTGGTTTAGTATATTTATCCTGTCCATCCTGTTGATCCTGTCAGAAAATTGTAAATTTATGCCGTTAAGTTTTCTTCTTCGATTAGACCGGCCGCTTTTCAGGCCGGCGGCTGGGCTGACACCTGACACCTTCTTTAGTTGACACCCTCCTCCGCCGGGGCGATACTGCACAAACAAACCCTCAGGTTGGTGGCACCGATGGCTGGATCCATGGTTTCGTGGGCGTTATCCGTCAGCATGTTTATATTGGATATGTTCCAGCCATGGCCGTGTTCCTTGATTTCAGGATACCACCACCCATGTTCGGCAACAATCACCCTGGGATCGATACCAGCGTTAAATTTGGCCCGCTCCTTAGCACCACCTCGTGGAGATTCGATGTAGACCCAATCCCCTTCCTGGATCCCGTGCTTTTTGGCGGTGTCCGGATGGATCTCCACGATGGGATCGGGACGGATTTCCCGCAACCAGGGGATGTTGCGGTTCGCTGAATGAAAAAAAGTCGGGGTGCGCAGTCCCGCGTTGAGAATATAGGGGTAGCGATCCAACAGTTCTGGTTTGGAAACCGGGCTTTCGGGAAGCTCTGTGTATTTGGGTAGTGGATCATAGCCCCATTTTTCCAGCACGGTTGAAAAAAGCTCCACTTTCCCCGTCGGGGTCGAAAAGCCCCTTTCTTTGTATTTGTGGTAAACCATTTCACCTTTTAAATGGCCAACCTCTTTAAACTCCTCCCAGGTAAGACCCGCAGGTTCGAGCAGATAGTCTAGCGAATCCTCCACGGTGTCCCACCATTCCTGTCCCATCTTTTTTCCGAGCTCAAGGAAAATTTTGTGATCCTGCCAGGCTTCACCGATCTCGGTGCATTTCTGTCTGGCCAGAACAAACCCATGCCGCTTCCAATTGTCGGCCACATGATTCTGCTCAAGCCAGGTGCCGGCCGGCAAAAAGATGTCGGCCAGATCTGCGGTCGGCGTCATGAAGAAATCAATAACTGCTAGAAATTCCAGTTTATCAAGAGCCTCGTAGACTTCCCCGGCGTTGGCCCGGGTCGATACCGGATTGGTGCCGCACAACAATCCGGCTTTCAGCGGGTAAGGTTTACCGGTCAGAATAGCTTCCCAGGCAACTTTCGGAGTGATAAAGGCTACCCTGGCACCAAGCTTATACTGCTCGCCGCCCAGTCTTTTGGCCCTCTGTTCTTTGGAAAGATCCTTGTGGCGGGAAAATTCAGCGACCGTGCGTGTGGGCGGGTTGACATAAAGGACGTTACCTCCGGGTGCATCCAGATTGCCCGTTACCGCCATCAATCCTGCAATGGTGCGGGTGCAGTCGGCGCAATTGTTGGTTTGTTCGGTGGGAACACCCCAGTGAATGCAGGCCGGCTTGGTCTTGGCATACATTCTGGCGGCTTTGCGGATGAGTTCCTGATCCACCCAGGTTATCTCCTGCACCTTTTCCAGCGGATAGTCTTGGACCCTTTCCTTGAATGCATCCCAGCCGTTGATATAGTTCTCCGTAAAATCCTGTTCGTAAAGTTCTTCCTCGAGGATGACATGGTGGAAGCCCATAGCCAAGGCTGCATCGGTGCCCGGCCGCAGCTGCAGCCACAGGTCTGCTTTTTTAGCCACGAATCCCTTGCGCGGGTCGATACAAATCAGTTTGGCCCCCTTTTTATAGGCGCGCCAGAATCCTTCTCCCTTATATTCGTCCGGATTGGTCCACTGCGGGTTGCAGCCCCACGCAACGATGCATTTGGGCTCGCCCTCATAATCGCAAATGGGCAGATTGCCGATGGTGACCAGAGTTGAGGCCACTCTGGAGACGTAACACATATGCCCGGCGGTCAACACATTGGGTGTTCCCAGCTGGTTGGCAAACCGGTACAGATGACTTTCATAATCTCTGCCGGTACCCTGGCCGACAACAATAGACTCCGATCCATACTCCTCGATGACGGCGTTAAACTTTACGACGATCGTATCCAGGGCTTCATCCCAGGTAATCCGTTGCCAGCCCTGCGATGTTTTTCGCATAGGGTGAAGAATTCGATCGGGATGATAGGCCAGCTGGGTAACCGATAATCCTTTACTGCACAGCGTACCGTGGCTGATCGGAGACTCCGGATCACCCTCGACCTTGGTGACTTTACCGTCCTGTACATGGGCAATCACACCACATCCCCCATGACACTGACGGCAGGCCGTCCTTATTTTTTTGACATCTCCCATCTTTTACCTCCTTACTTCTTCCGAATTTTTTGCCTGGTTTCGTCCTCTTCAGCTAACTCCGCCAGGCCTCCCTGACCGAATTTCTTAATTTTTACGCCACCGGATAGTTTGGGGAAAGTATCCATGATGCACAGTTCATCGGGAAGTTTGTGCGGTGCTACTTTATCTTTCATGAGTTCACGAACTTCCTGTAAAGTAACCGTTTGGCCCTGTATGGGGATCACACAGGCACAAATCGATTCACCTAAAACAGGGTTGGGGGTTGCGACAATACAAACTTGTTCAATTTTAGGATGGTCGACCAGCATGCATTCGAGTTCATAGGGATTAATTTTATAGCCTCCGCGATTGATTATGTCTTTTGTGCGTCCATAAATTTTGAAATAGCCGTCTTTTTCTTTGGAAGCCAGATCCCCCATAAAGAGCCACCCATCGATAATTTGCCTGCGGGTTTCCTCAAGATTCTTCCAATAGCCTTTCATAACGTGCCATCCGTTCAGGGTTAATTCCCCGATCTCCCCGTCTGCCAACTCTTCATGTGTTTTCGGGTTCACTATTTTCATACGCGTATCGGTAACCGGCCGACCGATGTAACTCGCCCTGATATCCAGAGGTGACGGGTAGGGGCACCTGGTCCCCAGACCCGGGCCGACTTCCGACGCTCCCCAAAACGAAGTCAAATAAACACCCATCTCTTTTTCCACTTTGGATATCAAGCCTTCCGGTGCAATCATGCCGGCGATGAGACCGGCTCTAAGAGAACTTAGATCATACTTGGGGCGGCTGTTGTGATTGAGTTCGAGAATATAGTGGGGCGGTGCAGCTAATTGCAGGGTAATTTTTTCTTGCTCAATGAGTTGGAAAGCTCTTTCCACCTCGAACTTATCCAGTAGCACCACCGTTGATTGAAGCAACAGGGGCTGAATTAAGATAGACCCGCATCCGTAGGAATGGCTCATGGGC